>JAENXG010000093.1 GCA_016649675.1 Methyloceanibacter sp. | reverse complement strand
CGTGTTGCAAGACGAGGTCATCAACAAGATGAAGGCCGGCGGCACCGCCATGTTCATCATCTTCGACACGCCGGAGGCCGGGATCGGCATACCGGTGTCGTTGCAAGGCTTCGGCGACGCTCTGGCCGGCCTGAAATAGCAAATCATCGCGGGCACAAAAAAATCGGCGACAGAGAAAGGAGACTCTGTCGCCGATGACATCCGTCTTGGGGGACGGACCAACGTCCCCTCCGTGCAGGGTAGCGGAAGGGGACGGTAACTTGCCCCCAATATGGTTACCGCTTTGTGGTCGTTCAAGGCCGGGCCGCGCACCCAATCGGCGTGCCTGTGGAAGCAGTGCTCAGAACGCGTAGGTGTCGAACACCTTGTCGATATCGCCCTGCCAGGGTCCGCGATAATCGGCGAGCAGAAGGTCTGCGGGCGAGCGCCCGTTCTCGATCGTCTCGACCAGCGGCTCGAGCGTCTTACGCTCGTCCTCGCCGTTACAATCGACCCGCGCGCGGCGCTCCAATCCGGCGAGCGCCAAATTCACCACATCGCGCGCGACCGTCCACAGCGTCACGCCGTGGAAGGGCGTGGCAAGCCCAAGGCGCGGGACGGCGTCGCGCAAGGCTTGGCGGTCGGCTTCCGTCCAGTCGGCGGTCAGCGCCGAGGCCGCATCGAGCGCCGTCTTGTCGTAAAGGAGCCCGACCCACAGCGCCGGCAAAGCAATGAGCCGCGCGAAGGGGCCGGCATCGGCGGCGCGCATTTCGAGAAAGCGCTTGAGGCGCACATCGGGGAACAGCGTGGTGAGATGGTCGGCCCAATCGTCGAGCGTCGGCCTGACCCCTGGAAGGGCTTCAAGCTTGCCCGCAAGAAAATCTCTGAACGAGGCGCCGGCAACGTCGATATAACGCTCGTCGCGATAGACGAAATACATCGGCACATCGAGCGCATAGTCCACATAGCGCTCAAAGCCCATGCCCGGCTCGAAGGCGAAGGGGATGAGCCCGGTGCGATCGGGGTCGGTGTCGCGCCACATTTCGGCGCGGTAGGACTGGAAGCCGTTGGGCTTGCCTTCGGTGAAAGGTGAGTTGGCGAAGAGCGCGGTCGCCACCGGTTGCAGCGATAAGCCCACGCGGAGCTTCTCGACCATGTCGGCCTCGCTGCCGAAATCGAGATTCACCTGCACGGTCGCGGTGCGGAACATCATGTCGAGGCCGCGCGTCCCGCGCTTCGGCATATAACGCTTCATGATGCGGTAGCGCTCTTTGGGCATCACCGGCGTCTCGGCGAGAGTCCATTTCGGCGAGAAGCCGATGCCAAGGAAGCCTACGCCGAGGTCGCGTCCGACCTCGCCCACCTCGACGAGATGCTGACGGAGCTCCTCTTGCGTCTGATGCAGGGTCTCGAGCGGCGCGCCGGACAGCTCGAGCTGGCCGCCGGGCTCGAGGCTTACGGCGTCCCCTTTCGGGCAATCCTTGCGACGGAGCGCGATGATGTTGCCCTTTTCCAGCACTGGGTCCCAGCCGAAGCGATCGTGCAGCGCCTCGAGCAGCGCGCCGATGCCGCGATCGCCCTCATAAGGGACCGGCGAATGGTCGTGCATGTAGAAGCCGAACTTCTCGTGCTCGGTGCCGATGCGCCATTCGCTGGCGGGCTTCGATCCCGCCTCGAGATCGGCGACGAGCTCATCGCGCGAGCAGATGACGGGGCGTTCCGGCCCACTCACCCGTGTCGACATGAGAAGAGCTCCGTTTCAAGTAGGAAGACGCTTGCCCGGAAAGCGAGGCTCCAGGTCCGGGCACAAGGGGCGGCCTTTATGGCGCTGACCGTACGAGACTGACAAGTGATCCTTATCGCCAATCGCCAAGGGCGGCATTCACAAGGGCAAGAGCGGCGACCGCGGCCGTGTCAGCCCGCATCACCCTTGGCCCAAGGGAAATGGGGAGAACGAAAGGCTTTGCAAGGAGCTCCGCGCGCTCCTCGCGTGCGAACCCGCCCTCGGGGCCTACGAGCACGGCAAGCGGGCGCGCCTCGCCGCAGGCCTTAAGCGCTTCGATGGGCGGGGCCTGGGGCGCGGCCTCGTCGGCGAAGATGAGGAGGCGCACAGCGTCCCACTCGTCCAGCACCTTCGACAGCTTCTCTGGCTCCATCACCAGCGGCACGCGCAAGATGCCGCATTGCTCAGCGGCCTCGACAGCATTAGCGACCAGACGGTCGGTCTTGACGCGCTCGGCCACCGTGTGGCGGGTGATGACGGGGCGAAGCACGCTTGCTCCCATCTCGGTCGCTTTCTGCGCCATGTAGTCGAGGCGGGCGCGCTTGAGCGGCGCAAAGAGGTAATGCAGGTCAGGCCCTTCTTCCTGCGGGCGCGTTTGATGCTCGAGCAAAACTTGCGCTTTTTTCTTGCCGATGAAGCTAAGCTCGGCGCACCACTCGCCGTCCTTGCCGTTGAAGACGAGGAGCTTTTCGCCTTCTCTCAGCCTGAGCACGTTGCCGAGGTAATGGGCCTGCTCCTTGTCGAGCTCGACCTCGCCACCGGCTCGCAACGGAGATCTGATGAAGAGACGCTGGAGCTTTGCCGGCATGGCTCGTTAAGTACGTGAAGGGTGAAGGATCGAGGCGTCAAACACATGACACGTCCCCTGCCCCAAGGCAAAGCGAACGCGGTGGCTGATGCGGGGCCCAAGAACCTGGTCGACCGCTTCGCGCCCAAGGCGGTGATTCCCTATCTGCGGCTCGCCCGCGCCGATCGGCCGATAGGGTTCTTCCTGCTCGCCCTGCCCTGCTTCTGGTCGGTGGCGCTTGCCTCGCGCAATCTCGACGAGGCCTATCCGGATCCTTGGCTCCTCCTCCTCTTCGCCGTGGGCGCGCTGGTCATGCGCGGGGCCGGCTGCACCTATAACGACATCGTCGACCGGGAGATCGACGGACAGGTCGCGCGGACGAAGTCGCGACCGCTGCCAAGCGGACAGGTGACGCCGAAGGCGGCCTTCATGTTCATGGTGGCGCTCTCTCTCATCGGATTTGCCGTGCTGTTGAGCTTCAACAGCGTCACCATCTGGCTCGGCCTTTGCGTGCTGCCGATCGTGGCACTCTATCCCTTCGTCAAGCGCGTCAGCCATTGGCCGCAAGCCGTGCTCGGGCTTGCCTTCAACTGGGGCGCACTGCTCGGCTGGCCTGCGGTCCTCGGTCGCCTCGACTGGCCAGCGGTCGTGCTCTATGCGGGGGCGGTCTGCTGGACCATCGGCTACGACACCATCTATGCCCACCAAGACCGCGAGGACGACGGCCTGCTCGGACTGAAATCGACCGCCTTGCGCTTCGGCCGCGCCACCAAACCATGGCTCACCCTGCTCTATGGCATCGCCTGGCTCGCCATCACCGCTTCGGGGATCATGGCCGGCGCCGGCACGGCATTCCTGCTCGGAATGATCGCAGCCGGAGCGCAGCTCGCCTGGCAGGTCGTGACGCTCGATATCGACGATGCCGAGAACTGCCTTCAGCGCTTCCGCTCCAACAGCGACTTTGGCACCATCGTGCTCGGAGCGATCATGCTCGACATGGCGCTTGCCGCAGTGCTGTGAGTTACGCGAGGCTGAATTTGCTGAGGCTGAAAAGCATCGGGCCCCGGAGCTTTACGCCCCAGGGCCCGGATGACGCCTTGCTGTTAGCTTCCCCGTTTTTCGGCTGCCTTCAGACAGCCTTGATTGCGTCGATCCTGCCATGGAAGCTTTCCGATCCGCTTAATGGACGTCGTTAATGTCTGGTATGCGGAACTTAGCTGCCCATATGGTTTAGAGAACTCTTCCGAAAAGTTTAGAGAATCTTCCCAGAGCCAATGACCGCCATCAAGTCCGCCGAACGACCGCTTCCCGCTCCCTCGCTCGACGAGGATTACGCACTCCTTAAGCAGGCCGCGCGCGAGGCGGGCGACCTCGCCTTCAGCTATTTTCGCCAGCAGATCGAGGTCAAACGAAAACCTGACGGCTCGGAGGTGAGCGAGGCCGACCTCGCCGTGGACACCGCGCTCAAGCTCGAACTCATCGGCAAGCGGCCCGACTATGGCTGGCTCTCCGAAGAGACTGCGGACAATCCCGAGCGACTCGAGCGGCGGCGGGTGTGGATGGTCGATCCGATCGACGGCACCAACGCCTTCCTGCGCCATGTGCCGGAATGGACGGTGTCAGCCGCACTGGTTGAGGACGGCGTGCCTGTCATGGGCGTCGTGTTCAATCCGGCCACCAAGGAATTCTTCCACGCCATGCACGGGCGCGGCGCCTTCCTCAACGATCAGCCAATCAAGGCGAGCGGGATCAGCACGCTCGACGGAGCGAAGCTCATCGCCAGCGGCGGGCTGTTCAAGAAAAAGATCTGGAAGGAGCCCTGGCCCGAGGTGAAGACGCGGTGGGTGAACTCGGTCGCCTACCGGCTCGCGCTCGTCGCCTGCGGCCAGGCCGACGCCACCATCTCGCTCTCGGCCAAATGCGAGTGGGACCTTGCCGGCGCCGCGATCATCGTCGAGGAGGCCGGCGGCATCATCACCGATCATCACGGAGAGGGGCACCTCTACAATCGTGCCTCGCCGCGCTTCCCGAGTCTCGTGGCGAGTGGGAAGGCTCTGCATCCAATCTTGATCGAGCGCACGGGCCGTGTAGACCTCTAGCGCCCAATTCGGCAGGATTGGGGCTTGTGCGCGGGGAGGAGCGAAGATGGCTGGCAAAGGCGGGGCAAAGGGAAGCGGGAAGCAATTGCTCCACCTCGTGTTCGGGGGTGAGCTCACCACGCTCGACAGGATGGAGTTCAGCGACCTCAAGGCGCTGCATGTCGTCGGCATCTTCCCCAATTACGCGCAAGCCTATGACGCCTGGAAGGACGCGGCCCATCGCACCGTCGACGACGCCCATATGCGCTATTTCATCGTGCATCTGCACCGCCTGCTCGACCCCGGGCAGGAGCCGGGCGGGGCCGCGGCCTCATAGCGCCAAGCGCAAGAGGTTTTTCGCCTTAGAGGTCGGCGCGGGCGCGTGCTAGAAGAGCCAGCGATCGGGCTAGAGCGCCTCTGCCGAGGCGCCAAGAATCGGGGAAAAGCTTGAAAGATCAGCTGTTCAGGGACGTGAGCACGATCACGCGGAGCGCCGACGAGCTCCAGATCGAGTACACGACCTCCGAGATCATCACCCGCATCTGGCGGGAGCATTTGTGGCCCCGCTTCGGCTTGCTCCTGCTCGCCTCGCTCGCCATGATCCTCACCGCGGCGACCACCGGCGCCATCCCCTTCCTCATCCAGCGGACCGCCGACGACGTGTTCGTCGCCAAGAACCAGACCATGGTCTACTGGATTACCGCCGCCATCGTGGTGGTGACGATCATCAAGGCGATTGCCGAATATGTCGCCGACGTCACCGTCGCCTATCTCGGCCATCGATTCATCGCCGACCTCCGCATCGAGATGTTCGCGAGGCTCGCCCGCGCCGATTTGAGCTTCATCCAGACGGTGCATTCCGGGCGGCTGCTGTCGAGCTTCCTCAACGATGCCAACCTGCTGCGCGGCGCGGCCAGCCGCTCCATCGTCACGCTCGGCGAGAACTATCTCAAAGTCATCATCCTTATCAGCACCATGTTCTACATGGATCCGCGCTTCGCCGTCCTGATCCTGATCTTCATGCCGTTCGCGTGGTTCATGCTGTCGAGCCAGCGCCGCAAGATGCGGAAGTCGACCACCAAGTCGCTGCAGGAGACGGGCGACCTCTCAGCCCTCATCACCCAGACCTTGCGCGGCATGCGCGTCGTGCGTGCCTACCGCCAAGAGGACAGAGAAGAGGCCCGCGCTACCTCAGCCATCAACCGCGCGCTCGAATTCACCATGCGCGGCACGCGCGCGCGCGCGCTGTCGAGCCCCTCGATCGAGCTCCTGACCGGGTTCGGCTTTGCGCTAGCGATCTACTTCGCCGGCACCAAGGGCGTGCGCGGCGACCTGACGCTTGGCCATTTCATGGGATTCATGACGGCGGCGCTCCTCATCTACGGGCCGCTGAAAAGCGCCGCCACCTTGCAGACGCAGCTCCAGGAAGGGATCGCCGCGGCCAGCCGGGTATTCGGCGTGGTCGACCTCGAAGTGCGCCTCGTCGAGGCGCAAGACGCCAAGCCGCTCAAGCTCGACCACGGCGAGATCGAGTTCAGGAACGTGTCCTTCGCCTATGAACCCGAGAACAGCGTGCTCAAGGGGGTGAGCCTCACCGTCCCCTCGGGGCGCACGGTGGCGCTGGTCGGGCCTTCCGGCTCGGGCAAGAGCACGATGGTCAACCTCACGCTCCGCTTCTTCGATCCGGAGCGCGGCAAGGTGCTGATCGACGGCCAGGACATTAAATATCTCACGGTCGACAGCCTCCGTGACGCCATCGGGCTGGTCACGCAGGACCCCGTGCTGTTCGACGACACCATCCGCGCCAATATCGCCTATGGCTCCAAGCCGATCGTCGAAGCCGAGGTGATCGCCGCCGCCAAGGCTGCCGCCGCGCACGATTTCATCATGGGCTTGCCGAAAGGCTACGACACGCGGGTCGGCGAGGCGGGCGGGCTCCTCTCCGGCGGCGAGCGCCAGCGCATCGCCATCGCGCGGGCCATCTACAAGGATGCTCCTATCCTCTTGCTCGACGAGCCGACCAGCTCGCTCGATTCGGAAGCCGAAGCCAAGGTCCAAACCGCGCTCGAAGGACTGATGCGCGGCCGCACGGTGCTGATGATCGCCCACCGCCTGTCGACGGTGAAGAAGGCCGACCTCATCTGCGTGCTCGATCAGGGCCGCATCATCGAGATCGGCCGGCACGACGAGCTCGTCGCCAAAGGCGGCCTCTATACGAGGCTGCATCGCACTCAGTTCGGCATTGCCGGAGGATTTGCGGCAGCTTCGCCCGAGGACGCGGGCACCGAGGCTGTCGCCGTGGCCGGCAAATAGCAGCTCTAGACCGGTATGTTGAAACGGCTGCTAGCATCGAAGCCCGCCGTTGCCCTCGGCGGCGCGCTGGCCGCTTCCTATATCCGCCTCGTCTACGCGACGAGCACGATCAAGCGCGATCCCGCCGATACCGACGCCAAGCTCTTCGCCGAGCACCCCCAGATCCTCGCCATGTGGCACGGCCAGTTCCTGCTGCTGCCGAAGCTGAAGCCGGCGCGCCCGGCCGATGTCCGCGCCATGGTCTCACGTCACGGCGACGCCGCGGTCATCGGCGCGGCGCTCACGCGTTTCGGCATGAGCCTCATCAGGGGGGCCGGCGCCGGCAAGAGGCGGCGCAAGCGCGGCGGCGCCACGGCACTTCGCGAATCCTTGCGTGCGCTGGCAAGTGGCGCGACCGTCGCCATGACCGCCGACGTGCCGCCCGGTCCGGCGCGGAAAGCGGGGGAAGGCATCGCCACGCTTGCCGCGATGTCGGGGCGCCCGGTCGTGCCCTTCGCCATCGCCACGCGCCGGTTCATCGCCCTTCCGACCTGGAGCAGGTTCACCATCAACCTGCCCTTCTCGACGTTGGCAATCGTGATCGGCGATCCGGTCAGGGTCGCTCCCGGCAATGACACGCTCGCCATCGAGACGGCCCGGCTAGCCATCGAGAGAGGTCTCGCCGAGGTCACCGCGCGGGCCTATGCTCTTGCCGGAGCCGTCGATCCCTTGAACAAAACAGAGACCGTCAAGCCCGGGCTTTCGCTCAGGGCCTACCGGGTGCTCACGCACCTTGCCGCACCGTTCGCGCCGCTCATCCTGGCCTGGCGCACACGCCTCGGCAAAGAGGAGCCGGAACGGCGGCCAGAGCGCTATGGCTTGGCGAGCGCGCCGCGGCCTCCGGGCTTTCTTGCCTGGTTCCATGCGGCAAGCGTGGGCGAGGCCAATGCCGCGCTGCCGGTGATCGAGACCATCGCCGCCGAGCGGCCTGAGGTGCGCATGCTGCTCACCACCGCTACCGTCACCTCGGCGAGGCTTGCCCGCACCAGGCTCCCCAAGGGCGTGCTGCATCAATATGTGCCGCTCGATAATCGGGGCTATGTGCAGCGCTTCCTGCGCCATTGGCGGCCCGACCTTGCCGTGCTCGTCGAGTCGGAGATCTGGCCGAACCTCGTGCTCGAGACCAAGGCGCAAGGCATCCCGCTCATCCTCATCAACGGGCGCATGTCGGCCTCGTCCTACCGCCGCTGGCGAAGACGCCCCGGCTTGAGCCGACCGCTGTTCTCCTCCTTCGACCTCGTACTCGCCCAGAACGACGCGCTGGCCGAGCGCTTCGCCCAGCTCGGCGTGGCGCACGCGCTCGACGTGGGCAACCTCAAGGCCGACGCGCCGCCGCCTCCTGCCAACCTGCCGGGGCGGAGGAAGCTTGCTGCCGCGCTGTCGGGGCGCACGGTCTGGCTGGCCGCCAGCACCCATCCCGGCGAGGAGGGTCTCGTGGCGGTGGCGCATCTCAAGATGAAGCCCGCACGGCCCGACCTCCTCACCATCATCGTGCCCCGCCATCCCGAGCGCGGGCCGCTGATCGGCGAGCAGCTAAAGGCCTTGAACCTATCCGTTGCGCTCCGCTCGGAAGGAAAGTTGCCGGGGGCCACCACCGATATCTATGTGGCCGACACCATCGGCGAGCTTGGCCTCTTCTATACGCTGTCCCCGGTCGCCTTTGTCGGCGGCTCGCTCGTGCCGCGCGG
>JAENXG010000445.1 GCA_016649675.1 Methyloceanibacter sp. | reverse complement strand
GCGCTCGGTCTGCCCGCGTCTTATGTCCCCGTCGCCCCGATCATCATCGGCCATCCGCGGCGCAAGGCGGCGCCCGTTCCGCGCAAAGAGGCGAGCATCCGTTGGCTTGACTCCTGATCAGGCCGCCCGGAGCGTCAGGGTGAGGCCGTCATAGGCGACGCTTGCCTCCACGCCATAGTCTTCGCCGAGCCCCTTTATGCGTGCAGCGATCCGCCTTGCGTCGCTCTTCACGATCCCGCTCCCGCAATGGGTGAAGATGGCGCGCCCCACCCTCTCCTCTTCGCACCAGCCGAGCTGGGATGTGATCGGCGCGTGCCCGATCAGCACATGATCGCGACGGCGCACCATCGACCGCGCGACCGTGGCGCCGTCTCCCACGTAAAGCGCGACGCCGGCGAGCGCCTCGTGTCTCTCGCGAATGGCGGCGAGGTCGGGGACATAGAAGAAGGAAGCGCCATCTCCGCTCACGCGGTAGCCGACCGCGGGGGCCCGGACCGAGTGCTCCACCGGGAAGGCCTCGAAGCGCGCGCCTCCGATCTCAAACGGCGTGCGCGCCTCGACGATCCGGCGATCTTCGATCGGATAGCGGGCGACGAGAGACCAAGTGTCCTCGCTGGCATAGACCGGGCATGGGGCGCCGCCAGCGAGCCCGAAGGCGTGATCGGGATGGGCGTGGGTGATGACGATGGCGGTGGGAGAGAGCGTCGGAAGCGCCTTCAGCCAATCGTCGCCGCAATCGATCATGATGCGCGCGCGGCCCCGTTGGATCAGGAGGGCACTATGGCGGCGGTGGCGGCGAGATCTGAGTTTGATCTCGCCGCGCGTGCCAAGGAAGGTGATCTCGATGTTTGCCTTCCCTTAGCGGCAACCCTTGCAGGGCCGCTCAAGCCTTCTTGATCGCAATCTTCTTCTCTTTCTTCTGGGCATCCGGCGACTTGGGCAAGGTCACGGTGAGCACGCCGTTCTTGAAGCTTGCCGCAATCTTGTCGGCATCCACACCGTCGGGAACCTGGAAGGAGCGTTGGAAAGACCCGAAGCGGCGCTCCGACAGATAGTAGTCCTTCTTCTTCTCCTCCTTCTCTTCCCGCTTCTCGCCTTTGATGGTCAGCAAGCCGTCGGCGAACTTCACCTCGACATTGTTCTCATCCAGACCCGGCAACTCTGCCGTGATCTCGTACTCCTTGTCCTTCTCGGCGAGGTCGACGGCAGGGGCTTTTCCGAAGGAGAGCTCGCCGCGCCAGAACGGCTCGACGTCGAACAGGGTCTGGCCGCCCGGCCTTCGCGCGGCGCCCAACCCGAAATCGTCGAACAAGCGGTCGATCTCGCGCCTGAGATTGGCGAGGGGTCGCCACTCGCCGGCGCTCCGCTCGGGGTTCTGTCCTTCCGTCTTGATAGGTAATTTGGTCACTGCTTCAGCCATGGTGAGGCCTCCTATGGCACAGGGGTGTGAGGGACTTGCATCCCAGCGCAAATTTGCTGCGCGGTCCTTGACCGGCATCAATTCCGCACTCTGCCGGCTAGTCTAAGAGGATGTTGATGAACGCCTCGTTGTGAGAGAGGGCGCATTGCCACAAGACGCCGAAGCCCGGGATTTGCACGCCAAGGCCCTCGCCGCGATCCACAGCGAGAAGCGGGTCGGGCCGCATTTCAAGCCAACGCTTCTCACCATCGACGCTGACGGCATCGCCACGATTGATGCGGAGGTGGACAATGTCGCAATCAAGCGCCTGACGCTTGAGCGCCTAGCTGCGACCAAAGGCGTCAGCGCCATTGTCGACCGCTTACGCGTCAAGCCGGCCCTGGCCATGAGCGACGACGGCATCTTGGACCATTTGCGCAAGGCCTATTACGACGAACCATCCTTCCGACGACTCGCCCTTTCGGAGCGCGAAGGCGGCAAGCTCAAGCGCGTGCGCGATGCGTTCGAGGAGGCAAAAGGCGAGATCGAGATCGAGGTCGAGAACGGCGTCGTCATTTTGAACGGAAGCGTGCCAGGTCTTGCCTCCAAGCGACTTGCCGGCGTGCTCGCCTGGTGGGTGCCGGGAAGCTGCGATGTGATCAACGGCATCGCCGTCGAGCCGCCCGAAGAGGACGGCCCCATCCAGATCGAAGAAGGGGTCAGGATCGCGCTCGAGAAAGACCCGTTCGTCGACGCCTCGGAAATCCGTGTCGGCGTTCGCCTGAGAACTGTTCGGCTGACCGGCTCGGTACACTCGAGCGAAGCGCGCGACGCGGCCGAATGGGACGCCTGGTACGTGT
>JAENXG010000175.1 GCA_016649675.1 Methyloceanibacter sp. | reverse complement strand
TGCCAGAGCCCTTCCAATAGCCTTCGAGGGAGGAAGGAGGGACTGCCTTTGCTGCAATGAGCAGCGTGCTGAGCGCGATGGCGGAGATAAGGACAAGGCCGCGATGCATGAGGGTCCCCCCCTTCGGTCGGCCCTGCACGTCAAAAGAGGAGTAACTACAGCGGTGGCTGGGGGCCAAGTTTCGCATGTCTATTCCCTATAAACTAGAACCGGAATCTTCCCGTGGGTCAGGGTCTTCTGCGTCTCACTGCCGAGCAGCAGGCCGGCTACGCCGCGCCGGCCGTGCGAGCCCATGACGATGAGATCGCAGCTCTTGGCAGAGGCCGTCTCGAGAATGGCCTTGTAGGGATGAGCATCGCTCGCCCGCACCGTGTCGCAGGAAAGTCCGGCCGACTCGGCGGTGGCCGCCGATTTGCTCAGGAGGAGCTCCGCGGCTTCCGCGATATTTTCCTCGTACGCCTCGGGCGGGAACATGACCGCGACGTCCCCCCCGGCAGCGACAGTAGACCAGCGCGGCGTGACGTTGAGAACCGTAACCTTCGCTCCAATGGCTTTTGCAAGCTCGATCCCCTGCGTCAGCGCCTTGTTCGACAGCTCCGACCCGTCAACGGCGATTAGTATATTTTTGTACATGATCGTGTTCCCCCTTTCGGCTTGTTGACCGAGCGTGACGCGCCCCACGGCCGATCCAATAGAGTACGTTGCCGAGGCGCTCCAGCATCCTCCCTCGACGGTAAGAGCAATATAGTAGCACGTCGCAGCGGAGCAGCTCACCCCAGCGGCAATGATTGCGCGCACGTGGCTGCCCCCCATTGTTGCTTGATCGTCCCCGGACTTGGACCGAACCTTGTTGAATCCAAAATCAACATTTCAGCTGAGCCGACTTCAGGTGAAATCCTCCTTAGGATCTTGTCCAAAAAAAAATAGCGAAAATCGGGAATACTCGCCTTCTGCGTCTCCCCTCGCTGGCACCCGATATCATCACGGCCATCATCAATGGCAAGAATCCGCCTCAACTTACCGCCAAGAAGTTGATGCGATTAGCACTCCAGATACCGATCGACTGGGCCGAACAGCGAAAGCTACTTGGCTTTCAATAGTGAAGTAGAAGGTTCGGTCGCTAGCCCTCGCCCCGTTCGAGAGGCGTCCTCAGTTGCGCGATACTTCCCCAACGACCTCGCCACACGTGAGAGTTGACCCCCGAAAGCCGCCCGGGAGACTTTCTCGTCAGGGACGGCCCGGATCCGGCGCAGAAACGTCTCCGAGGCTTAGGGTTCCGCCTGGGCGGCGAGAAATACCCCCCGATTTCACGCGAAATTTAACCCGTCCAAATGACAAATAATTGTTCTATATAAATGAGTTAGGCGGTGGCAGTGCTGGCAGTCTGCGGCGAACCTCTCTCTGCCAGTGAATTCCCTGTTACATGGGAAGATAGAGGGATTTTTGAGGAATTCGGCGTCTCGGCGCCGGGCAAATGGTCGAAAGCCAAACAATCTCCACGCCAATTCCCTAACGAACAGAACAGGGAATTTTCGCCGAGAACAACGAAATTGATCTGCTCAAGACTCTCTATTGGGAAAGTCGATTCAGATCGAATAGCCGCCTCATTTTTCCCGGCCAACGCAAATCCGCATTGTCCGGGAAACGTCCGCTACTGACCTAGGCTCCGGAAGGCTCTAAAGGGCGTCGGCAACAGCTACAGATCCAGGGGGTCTGACTGCCTTCGGAATAGTCGCGTCACAGGCCGCGTTGGGCTTCAGGTCGTGCCCAACAAGAGCACAGGCGATCGAAACTGATGACCGATCGTAACTTACGCAAAGCGCTGATCGCGATCGCACTGACCGGGCTGGCTCTTGGGACCATGGCCTGGTTTGCAGGTCACGACTTGCTGGCCAACCGGTTCTGGGCCGCTGGCACGGTCCCGGTCGTCATCGGGCTCGCAGTGTCGATGGCCCGCGATTTCATGGCCGGGCGAATGGGTGTCGACACGGTCGCATTTGTCTCCATGTCGGCTGCCCTCCTGCTTGGACAGAACCTGGCAGGAGCGGTAGTTGCGGTTATGTACGCTGGCGGCAATATGCTCGAGGATTTCGCGGTCGCCCGCGCTGAGCGAGACCTGAAGTCCCTCGTTGATCGCGCCCCACGCGTGGCCCACCGGCGCGCCGATGCATCGGTCGACGACGTGCCGATCGACAAGGTTGCCATCGGGGACATGATCCTGGTGCGCGCGGGCGAGGTCATCCCTGTCGACGGCGTCATATCGACTGCCCGCGCCACCCTCGATGAGGCGGCGCTGACGGGCGAGCCTATTCCGGTCACCCGTAACAAAGGCGACCCGGTTCACAGCGGCACGATCAATGCCGGCGAGACCTTCGAAATGAGAGCCGCGGCAGTCGCGGGCGAAAGCACCTATGCGGGTATCGTTCGCATGGTGACCGCCGCGCAGACGGCGAAAGCTCCCTTCATTCGAATTGCCGATCGCTATGCACTGCTGTTGTTGCCCGCGACGCTCCTGCTTGCGGGAGCGGCCTGGCTACTGTCGGGCGACCCGATCCGTGGACTCGCCGTCCTGGTGGCGGCGACGCCGTGCCCTCTGATACTCGCGGCACCTGTGGCGTTCATTGCAGGCGTCTCTCGCGCCGCGCGTCTAGGTATTCTGATCAAGGGCGGAGGTCCGCTAGAGGCCCTCGCGCGAACCCACACCGTCATGTTCGACAAGACCGGGACGCTGACCGTGGGAGGGGCACGGCTTGTCGCCGTCGAGACGGCGCCGGGCGAGAATGCGGATGAGGTGCTGCAATTGGCTGGTTCACTCGAGCAGGCCTCCCACCATGTGGTGGCCGCTGCGATCGTGTCGGCTGCGGTAGCTAGGGGGCTCACGCTCGAGCCTCCAGAAGGGGTTCGCGAAACCATGGGTTCCGGCCTCGAAGGTCGCGTTGGGAACAAGCAGGTCAGGGTGGGCTCGCACCAGCTTGTTTGCGGTCCGGGACGACCTGAGGATTGGGCCGTACGCGCATTAAGGCGCGCATCCTGGCGTTCGGCGCTGGGTGTGTTCGTCTCGGTCGACAATCGCACCATAGGTGCGATCCTGTTGGCCGACGAGCTGAGGCGGGAAACGCCCCGGGCTGTGCAGGCGCTGCGCAATGCGGGTGTATCGCGCATCGTGATGGTTACCGGCGACCGCGCCGACGCGGCAGAGACGATCGGCGCAGCACTCGATCTCGATGCAGTACTTGCCGATCGTGTGCCAGCCGACAAGGTCGAAGCAGTCGCCATGGAGCAGAGGCTGCATCCAACGCTTATGGTTGGCGATGGTATCAATGATGCACCCGCGCTCGCCGCAGCCGACGTTGGTATCGCGATGGGCGCCCGAGGTGCCAGCGCCTCGTCGGAGGCAGCAGATGTCGTCATTCTTGTTGATCGCCTTGATAGGGTCTCGGATGCGGTCGTCATCGCTCGGCGCGCGCGCGGCATTGCCGTCCAGAGTATCGTTGCCGGTATGGCGCTGTCTGGGATTGCCATGCTCGCGGCGGCATTCGGCTGGCTCACGCCGGTAGCGGGCGCCCTGACCCAAGAAGCGATTGATGTCGCCGTCATCCTCAATGCGTTGCGCGCGCTCACAGGTGGGAGGGCATTCGGGCGCGCGGCTATGCCGCCTTCAGCCGCACGGGACCTGCATCAGGGTCACATGGATCTCGAAGCGAGCCTGGATCGACTACGCGAAATCGCCGATGCCTTGGATGATGCGGCCCCTTCTGCCGCGGTCGTCCTGATTGTCGAGGCGAACCGGCTTGTCGCGGGACAGATCGTCGAGCACGAGCGCGACGATGAGACCCACATCTATCCGGGTCTTGCAAAGTTTTTGCACGGCGGGCCCGGTCTCGCCGCCATGAGCCGCGCTCATCGTGAAATCCTCCATTTGGCGCGACTGCTAGCGAGGCTGTCGGACGGATTGAGGACTGAAGACGCCGACCGCTATCTAATCCGCGACGCGCAGCGAGTCATCGAGTCGATAGAGTCGCTTGTGCGCCTCCACAACGCACAGGAGGAAGACATCTACGAGCACGCGGCTTCTGATTAGCTCCAGCGCCTCCGGGCAAGGACCTAACCCCTCCGGCCCGCGCTTTGATCATAGGCCTTTAGTTTTGATGGGCTTTTCGCGCCGCTGTTGAGTGGCTGTGCGCCGCTTTCATGACATTGGCGAATAGCACGCCAAGGCAACCGACCAAAAAACAAGGCGCCAGCGGCGAGCGAAAGATCGGGCATTAGGATCGTAAAGATCCAGGAAAGCAGGACGATCACAACGATTGCCAGGGCCAGCGAGCCGTCATCGACGACATCCTGAAGGCGGTGGCCAGAATGGTCATGGCAAGGCCTGTCCCATACCGCGGCGCGCGAGGGCGACGGCGGTAAGTGCGACCATCACGAATAGGTCCGCAAACACTAGGCTTGCAAAGTCCGCGCCCGGCCATAGGACGCCGAGCCCTTCTCCGGTCCATATGCGCCCATGCTGCTTGGGCCGCGGCTGGAAGGCGCGGCAGGCTGAGCGGGTCCACAGCAACATTTCGCACCATGAGTTTGATGTGGCGCAAGGACCGCGCCGGAGTCCTTATTTTACAATTACATAGTCGCTAGCCGCGCCTCGGTAAGAAAGTGCCGGCAAAAACGGGAGGGCGAAGAGATGCCAAACTCAAGGTTGTTATGGCCGACGCTTGAGCAAGTGCACCGTCGGCAAGAGCTGATGGACCGGATGATGCAAAGGCGCTGCGTGGACGCCGATGCGGCGCTTCGCGTGGATGGCGGCTTGGCCTTCACCGAGGCTCGCGCCAAATGCCGCTATTGCCTCCACGAAGAGGCGTGTCGCCATTGGCTGGATTCGGAGGCGCCGCGAACGTTACCGGATTTCTGCCCTAACGCCGCGTTCTTCCTGTCTTGCCGGGACACCGACTGATAAAGCTCCGCTTTCACGAAATACCCTTCTGCTTCTACTCGATGAGCGTTCGGCGCGCTCGACTGTGTGTGCCGAGAACTTCATTCGCATTGATTAGCTGAAGGAATCACCTAACGTCAGTGCACAATGTTTGCACTGCTCTGCTTCGTCCTGGCCATCTTGGCATCGCCATTCAAGTTGAAGAGCCGGTTTGAAGCAGAGAACGTGGCACTCCGACATCAGTTGATCGTTTTGCGGCGTAAGGTGCAGGGCCGGGTCCGGCTCACGAACAACGATCGCTGGTTCTTTATCCAGCTGTATCTATGGTTTCCGTCGATCCTGCAGGTCCTCACGATCATCCGTCCCGAGACGCTCGTGCGTTGGCATCGGGCCGGCTTTCGCTGCTACTGGCGTTGGAAGTCGCGCTCACTGGGA
>JAENXG010000287.1 GCA_016649675.1 Methyloceanibacter sp. | reverse complement strand
GCTTCTTGCGCGCCGCGCCGTCAGGGCCCCACTGGGCCGCCATCCAGGCGAGATCGTCGACGAGAAGATCGGTGGCGGTGCTGAGATATTGAGCGCGTCGGGCGCAATTGCCGTTGGTGCACTTTTTGGCGTCGTAATCTGTTGCCGGACGATTGCCGTTGCCGGGACCGGTGCCGTTGAGGTCTTGGCCCCACAGCAGGAACTCGACGGCGTGGTAGCCGGTGGCGACATTGGCCTCCACGCCTCCGGCCTCTTGCAGCTGGTCGGCCAGGAGCGTCTTGGTGATCTTGGTGGCGTTGAGCTTCTTGCCGCCGATGGTCAGGGAAGGGTTGGCGATAACATTGGCGACATAGAGCTCGTTCTCAGCCGAATCGGTGCCATAGGACGGGGCGACATAGTCGATCAACCCCTCATCGAGCGGCCAGGAGTTCACCCGGTCCTGCCAGTCGTCGACGACGGCATTGCCAAAGCGGAAAGCCTCGGTCTGCATATAGGGGATGCGGGCGGCGATCCAGGCGGAGCGGGCGGAGCGGAGCGTGTCCTCGGTCGGCTTGGCGAGAAGTGCGTCGACTGCGAGCTTCAGCGTCCGCGCGGTGTCGAGGGCGTCCGTATAGCCGGCCTCGGCCATGTCGACATACGTCTTCAACACGTCTTTGGGCGTGGGATCGGCCAGAGCGGGCGAGATCCCAACTCCGGTCGCAAAGCCTAGGCAGAGAATAGCAGCGGCGAACGGCCGGACCCTCGTCGATCGTCCAAACATCAGCACCCCTTCGCCGGGGCTCCCGCCCGGTCTTCGCCAGAAAGCCGCCAGCAGGCGACAGGAATGCGGCGGCCCTCGGGCCGAAACCGTCGGACCGCCGCAAGTTGAGATGAGGAAGCGTCCGCGGGCTTAACCTTGGACGCTTCAGGCCTCCGGGCTGGGCAGCCGGATGCCTTGTCAAAACCCTAGCGCAAACGATAACATGCACGTAGTGAACTCTTTTCAGCAGAATCATTGCACGCCATGCACGTAAAAAAGGTCGATGCCAATTTGCTGGTGACGCTCGACGCGTTGCTCGTGGACGCCAGCGTCACCCGCGCCGCCGAACGGCTGGGGAGGAGCGCCTCGGCCATCAGCCATGCGCTGGCCAAGCTCCGCGAAATCTTCGCCGACGAGCTTTTCGTGCGGGCCGGTCAGCGTCTCGTGCCCACCGCCAAGGCGCTCGAACTGGCGCCCACCGTTCACGTCATTCTCGCCGGCATGGAAAGCCTACTCAGGCCGAGCACGCCGTTCGACGCATCGCTTGCCGTGCGCGACTTCGCCATCGCCGCGAGCGAGGCGGGTGAGCTCATTCTGGTGCAGCCGCTCCGCCAGCGCCTGCAGCAGCTTGCCCCGAGCGTGCACGCCGACTGGATGCCGCCGCATCGCGAGGAGAACGCCGATGCGCTCCGCAACGGACGCTGCCATTTCGTGATCGACATCGAGGGCGGAGCCGTGCAGGCGCCTGATATCCGCGTGCTCAAGCTGTTCGACGACAGTCTCATCACGCTCGCCCGCCCGGGGCATCCTTTCGCCGAGCGGAAGCCGAAGGTCGCTGCCTTCGCCGCCTCAGACCATATCGCCGTGAACTCGCTTCCCGCCATCGAGCTGATCGACCGCGAGCTTGCGGCGATGAAGCTCAGCTGCACCATCTCCTCACGCGTCTCCTCGGTGCTGGTCGGGCTCCTGCTCGCGCTGAATACCGACGCGCTGCTCACACTGCCTTCGTCCCTGGCGCTGATCATCGAGAAGCAGTTCGGTCTCGTGCGCGTGCCTCAGCCCTTCGGGCCTATCGCTTTCCCGTTAAGGCTGTTGTGGCATTCAAGCTATGACCGCGACGAGTGCCATGAATGGGTGCGCGGCGAGCTTCTCGGTCTCGCGCGGGAGATCGAAAGCGCCGCTTGAGGGGAACGGTATGAGAGAAGCCCTCCGCCGGCTCGCCGCCTTCTGTCTTCTTCCACCTTCTGCCTTGGCGCCGCCATCGCGCTGCCGATCAGTGCCTCGGCGCTCGCGGCTGAACCGGCAGACATCGAGAGCAATCTCACCATCGCCGTCGGCGGCGTTGAGAGGACGCTCACGCTCGGCGAGGCGATGGCGGTCCTCAACATCCCATCGGTCAGCATCGCGCTTATCGATCAGGACCGCATCGCGTGGGCTCGCGCTTACGGTGCGGGGGCGACACAAGACACGCTCTTTCAGGCGGCGTCGCTGTCGAAATTCGTGGCTGCGGTGCGGGCGATGCGTCTTGTGGATGCGAAGCGCCTCAGCCTCGATGAAGACGTGAATACCGAGCTCACCTCCTGGAAGGTCCCGGCCAACGATTTCGACAAAGACCACGCGCTCACGTTGCGCGGTCTCCTTAGCATGACGGCAGGCACCGGCGTGCCGGGCTTCCTCGGCTATGAGTTGGAGCGCCGCTCCCGACCCTGACCCAAATCCTGGACGGCACGCCGCCGGCAAATTCCCCGCCGGTCACGGCGATCGCGGTGCCAGGCAGCGCCTATCATTATTCAGGCGGGGGCTACAAGATCGCCGAGGCCCTCATGGTCGACGCCACGCACGCACCCTTCGCCGAAACCATGGACAGCCTCGTGCTGAAGCCGGCCGGGATGAGCCGGAGCACCTTCGCGCAACCATTGCCGGCTGATCTCCAGGCCCAGGCCGCAACCGGCCATTTTGCCGTCGGCAAAGAGCTTCCCGGCGGCTTCCACGTCTTCCCCGAGCACGCCGCGGCAGGGCTGTGGTCGACGCCAACGGACCTCGCCAATCTTCTGCTGGTGTTTGGCAGGGCCTGGCGCGGAGAAAGCCGGCTCTTTCTTTTGCCCGACACGGCGCGGGAGATGCTGAGGCCGCAGAACGGCGGTCCCTACGGGCTCGGTGCCGCGGCCAGCGAGGCGGCGGGCTCCCCCGTCCTCATGAAACGCGGGCAGAATGTGGGTTATCAAGCCTACCTGATCCTGCTTCCCGGCGAGGGCCAGGGCATGGTGGTGATGACCAATTCCGACAACGGGTCGATCCTGGCGGAAGCCTTGATTCGCAAGGCTGCCGCGCTTTACGGCTGGCCACCGCTGGGCGCGCTTGCTGACTAGGATCAGGCCGCCTCCCTCTGGCTTCCGTCACAATGCTCGACTACCATGGAGGGGTGTGCCCGTCTGCCGAGGATGGGCCCGGGAGGATGTCAATGTTTGCATGGTTCCGCGCTGGCCTCATCGCCGCGCTGTTTGTTATCGTAACCACCCCCAGCCAAGCCGCCCAGAAGACCTTCCAAGACGACGCTCTCGACGATGCCGCGATCACGCTCGAGGCCGACCTCAAGGATGAAGCCGGGACCGTCGAGAAGCCGGTCATCAAGCTGAAGCAGGAGGGCGATGCGCTCATCAGGGGGCAAGACCTCGATGGCGCGGCCGACGTCTACGTCCAGATCGTGACCGTCGCGCCAGACGACGCCAAGGCCTGGCGCCGGCTCGCCGATATCTGGCTCCTCATTCCTGCAACCG
>JAENXG010000503.1 GCA_016649675.1 Methyloceanibacter sp. | reverse complement strand
GGCCGTCAACGCCAAGCTCAAGCTCTCTGTCGGCCAGATCATCTCCGGCGCCGTCACGGCCGGCCCGATCGGGATTGAGGCCACGCTGTCCGGCGGCAAGCTCAACGCCGAGCTTGCAAGCTTCAAACTCTATAACGGCACCGGCAGCGCGAGCCTGAGCGTGGACGCGAGCGGTGCTGCGCCGAAGCAGGCCTTGCGGTTGTCGCTCGCGAAGTTCGACGCCTATCCCTTCCTCAAGGACGCTGCGGGCTTCCAGAGCATCGAAGGCACGGGCGCCATTGCTATCGACCTTACGGCCAGCGGCGCGAGCCAGCGCACCATGGTCTCGGCGTTGAACGGGACGGCCAAACTCGAATTCACCGACGGCGCCATCCGCGGCATGAACATCGCCAAGACGATGCGCAGCCTGACCACCGGCATTCTGGCCGGCTGGCAGGAAAGCGGGACGGAGAAGACCGATTTTGCCGCGCTCGGCGCGAGCTTTGCGATCGCCAAGGGCCAAGCGCAGACCAACGATCTGCATCTCGCCGGTCCGCTGGTGCGGATGACGGGGGCGGGGACCATCGACCTGCCGGCGCAGGCGCTCAAGTTCCGCGTCGAGCCGCAGGTCGTTGCGAGCCTCGAGGGCCAGGGTGGCAAGACCGACCTCCAGGGCCTCAGCGTGCCGGTCGTCATCGCCGGCCCGTGGGCCAAGCCCTCGATCTATCCCGATATCGCCGGCATCCTGCAAAACCCTGCCGCCGCCTACGAGCAGCTCAACAAGCTCGGCGGCGGCTTGGTCTCTCTCCCCGGCGCAGGGTCTCTCAGCAGCACCGGCAGCCTCGGCGGCATCATTCAGAACGGCAAGATCAACAAGGGCGCGCTGCAGCAAGGCGCGCTCAAAGGCCTCGGCCAGCTCCTGGGCAATCAGCCGCAAGCCGACCAGGCGCCCGTTGCCGATCAGCTTCCGGCAGAAGAGGCGCCCGCGCAGCCCAAGGCCAAACAGAAGCCCGCCGCCGATTCCGGCGCCGCGGACGCAAAGAAGGGCAAGAAGCGGCAAGCGGCGCAACAAAATGCCGCCGACCCGAATCTCGCGCCTGAAGCCGCGGCCCAGCCGCTCATGCAGAACTTCCTCGGCAATTAGTCGACGCCGTAGCGGGCTGTCGTTTCGAGCATCCAGTCGGCGCTGGGTCTCCCAGCGGTCCTTGCAATTCCGCTTTCCTCCTGCGGCGGGCTCGGGGGGTGAACGATTTATTTGCAACCTCGCACTAAGCTCTGCCTCGCCTCGGCTAGCGCACCACACGGATCGCACATGACCCTGATTGCAGAGCCACTTTCTCGAAGCGAACCCGCGTTTCGCCCCCGCCGGCGGAGCGCTGTGTGGCGCTTCATCAAGCGCCATCAGCTCATCGAGCTCTTTGTCATTATCGGCGGGATTGTCCTCGCCTGGCTCGGCGCAGCGTACGGCACCGGACAGCTCTAGGCCACGCGAAGCGGCGATAAGGCGCCTTTCGAGCGTGCTCGGCTCCTGATACGCTTTGCGCGCAACGGGAAGAGCATCGCGCGATGACCTCGATCCTCGATAATTGTGTTGGGGCCCCGCGGAAGGACTTCGCGGCCGGGACCATTCTCCTCTCAGAGGGAGAAACGTCTGGGCGGCTCTATATCCTTGCCGAGGGCAGCGTCGAGGTGCTCAGGGGGGACACGCAAGTCGAGCGTGACGTCTCGCAGTTAATGGATTTGTGCCGCCGCGTCCTGGGCATTCGGGCGCCGCGGCAAATCTTTGTGATCGATCGGATCCCGCGTAACGCGGCGGGCAAGGCTCTGCGACGCGAGCTTGCCGCGTCCTGATGCATTTCCCTGGGTTCACTCCATTCGCCCGGCGATGGAGTTTGTGGCC
>JAENXG010000252.1 GCA_016649675.1 Methyloceanibacter sp. | reverse complement strand
GGGGCAGGCCGCGCGCTGGGCCGGGCACATCGTGTCAGTGGAGGGCCGTCCCGCCGTGGTCACCGCCATGACCATCGTGCCCAATATCAACACGAATCTCCTCAAGGGGACGCCCAACCTCCTTGTCGGTATCAAGTATATCGACGAAGCCTTCATCTCCGAGATCGGCCGCTCGCTGCTCTTGAGCGATTTGGCGCTGATCCCCAAACCCGCGCAGCGCGACGGCGTCGTGTCCGAACCCTTTGTCGGTGATGACGGCATTCCTGCCGGCTATCTGAGCTGGACGACGCGGCGCCCGGGTCAAATGCTGCTGCATGTCATCCTGCCGTTGGTGGCGTTCGGTATCTTTGGCACGGGCGTTCTCGCTAACACCATGTTCAAGCGCCTCAAGCGTGGCTCCGAAGAGCTCGCGCGGCGCGAAGCGCAGGCCCGCCATGAGGCTAAGCATGACGCAATGTCCGGCTTACCGAACCGCGTGCAAATGGTCGAGAACATCGAAAACTTCCTCCACCATCACACGGCCGAGCGCGGCAATCGGCGGGCGGTCGCCGCCTATATCGATATCGATCGCTTCAAGGACATCAATGACACGCTCGGCCATGAGGCCGGCGATCAATTGATCAAAGTGGTGGGGCAGCGCTTGAAGGCGCGCCTCAGGCCCCAAGACTTTCTCTCACGCTTCGGCGGCGATGAATTTGCAATTCTAGGCATGCCGGTGGGCTTGGGAGGAGATGCGGCGATCGAGGAACGCATAGCGCAGGCCTTTGCATTGCCCTTTTCCATCCATGGCCAGAGCATTCGCGTGACGGCTTCCGTGGGCCTTGCCGTGGCCCCCGACAACGGCGTCACGGCCGACGAATTGATGCGCCACGCCGATATCGCGCTCTATGAGGCCAAGAACCAGGGCCGCGACCGCACCGTTCTCTTCTCCGCCGAAATGGCGAAGAAGGTCGAGCATCGCCGCTCGATCGAACTAGATTTGCGTACCGCGCTCGAGGCCAATCAGCTGCGCCTTCACTACCAGCCGATCATTTCATGCAGCACAGGCGCCATTGTTGGCGTGGAGGCGCTGCTGCGTTGGCGCCATCCTGTGCATGGCGAGATGTCGCCCGTGGACTTCATTCCCATCGCTGAAAACGCGGGTCTTCTCCCCGCGCTTGGGGAATGGGTTTTCGATCAGGCGATGAAGGATTCGAAACACTGGCCTAATCTCGAGGTTGCGGTAAACCTCTCGCCGGTCCAGTTCCGCCATGTCGAGCTTAGTGCAATGCTGCGCGAGCTCGTTGCGAAACACAACGTGGAACCGGAGCGTTTCGTTCTGGAAATCACCGAGGGCGTGCTGCTCGAGGCAACCAACCATACTAACTCCATTCTCGAGGCTATCCGCGCCATGGGCTTCAAAACTGCACTCGACGATTTTGGCACCCGCTATTCGAGCCTGGCATATCTCTGCAATTTCAAGTTCGACAAGATCAAGATCGACCGTTCGTTCGTCAGCAAAATATCTCGGGTCGACACCTCACGGACCATCGTCGAGTCGGTGGTCAAGCTCGGCCGCAGGCTCGGTATGGACATCGTCGCCGAAGGCGTCGAGACCGAATTGGAAGCCGTGATGATGACGAAGTTCGGCTGCACGGATTTGCAGGGGTTTTACTTCTCGAGGGCGCTGCCTGCAGACCAGATGACTAAATTTCTCAGCACCTTCCAGCCCAAGCGCATTGCGCAGGCCCCACATCCCTTGCATATTGTCGCGGCAACCGGCGCCGCGGGCTGATCCTGCGTATGGTATGTCCAGGCGTCTCAAGCGCGCCTCGGAAGAGCTCGCGCGGCTCGAGGTGGTGACATTTGTCGTCTAATTTTATATGTACTATACGTATCAACGCGTTATACATGGTAATTAAACTGATCTATAAGCTATCTTCGTTTCGGAGGTAGCAAAAGATGTCACAGCGCGATGGAACGCTCGAGCCGGCTGCCACGGTAAAGGCTCTCGGTCGGTCGACATACCTAGTGCGACTTAAGCTTTGTATGCCAACCGAACGAGGAGTGCGTCTCACATTTAGCTCTGGCCACGAAGAGAAGACGATAGAGCTTAGCCGCGATGCTGCCGGTCAGATTCTGCAGGCGCTTCAGAACCCGATGAAGATGGGCACGGCCGAGGAACCGTTGACCCTAACTGTGCTAGGTCACCAGGTTGTGCAGAGCCGTGAGGACAAGGGGTTACTACTTAAGACGAGAGAGTGGGGAACAATTGTATTCTCTCTGCCCCAGGCAATTCTCCTGAAACTAGTATCTGATCTGGCCCATCTGGTATCCTCACCTCCACACTCTCCGCAACATTAGCCACCCACCCACTGGGCTTGTTCCCCTCACCTCGCGCGCCAGCATCAAGGCGTGGATAGCCACCGAAGGGCTTGCCAATGGGGCGGTGTGACAGGCTCGCACTATTCTCGTTGGCCTACCGAGTTGGTTGATTTGGACCAGAGTGTGATCTCCCGGCTACGGCGAATCATTCTCCGCTGATGCTATCTACCGGCAATCGCGGGGTGGCCACTCTTGAAAAGTGGAGACCACGGTAACCCGCACTAAGCCCCGGTGGTCCCAGCCGGGGCTTTTGTTTATGAGGTCAGCTTTTGACCCAAGGTGGACTAATACCAGACGACGAGCAGCTCAAAAACAAGCCCGGCCCGGAGACCGTCGGGATTCAAAACGCATTACTAACTAGCGCCCAAATCGCTATTGCCCAGACTCAAGCGGCGCACTCACCACTGGGGCGGGCTGACCCTCTGACTTAGCTTGATTGAGCTCAGTTTGAAGCTCCTTGCGTGCGGCATTAGCCTCCTCCAGGTTGCTTTCCAGCGTCTCGATTTGCGAGCTTGCCTGATCAAGTTTGGTCTGAAGCTCGCTGCGCTGGCTGTTCGCCTGATCGACTTCTGCGTTGAGACTGGCCATCTGTTTCTTGAGATCTGTGACCTCCGCTTTTGCCTGGTCTGCCGCTTGCTTGGCTGTCTCCAGATCGCTTTGCGTGGCCTTGAGGTCAGATTGCTTGTCCTCAAGCTGGGACTTCGTTGACTTGATCTCGGTGGTAGCCTGATCCAACTTGGTCTGAAGGTCGTCACGCTGAGCATTTGCCTTATCAAGCTCTGTATTGAGACTGACAGTCTGTTTCTTGAGGTCTGCTATCTGAGCGTTCGCTTGGGCTGCCTCACTCTTGGTGCTCGCAAGCTGGTTCTGCACTAGATGTAAATGCCGTTGGGTCTGAACCGCGCGGAGGCCGGCGAAGAAGATGATTGCAATCACCAGCACCGCTCCAACGATCCAGGTCCATGCCGGAATCGCGCTCATTTTGTCGGGCATTTTTCTTTTCCTCCCTTTGATAAAGTCACCGGAGAGATAATCACGCGCGTAAGGAATGTCAGGTTCAGCTCCTCATTGTTTCGTACAATGCCGGTCGACAACGGTGGCCCGATCGGCAGCTTGAACAAGGCTTTTCAGCCCCGGCGGTTTCCCGAGTTCGCGCTCTGGGCTCTCGCTTCCACTGATTTGTCTTCCTGCTCCCCGACGCATCCAACGGTGCGCAGCTCAACGCACTTGCGTGCGTCGTCCGTGTTTTGAGAGATCAAGAAGTGCTTAAGCGGGCTTTGTCACGTTATCGGCGTTCAGTCGCGGTGAATGTAGTGGGCAACAGGCGTCATGCGGTGGCGGATGCCCCGGCCCAAGTGCGGAATGAACCGGCGCGAAGCTCCTTGAAATGCGGTCGGCGCAGTAGATGACGTTGATGGGTGAATGCGAATGTGGCGGCATGGATGGCGAGGAAACATTGGACTGAGCCGGGTGATTTGAACCGCTGCAGTTTTCGTTCTCGGCGTCGTATCGGCTGATGCGAGGGCACTGTCACGTTAATCGGAAATTTGCAGGCCAAATGATCATGGCCGCAACGGTTCACGCTGCGACTGTTGCTTGGCGCCATGTCAGCATAGCCTGATCGCGAAACACGCGCAGGGT
>JAENXG010000149.1 GCA_016649675.1 Methyloceanibacter sp. | reverse complement strand
GGGCGCCCCAATCAGCTCGAAGGGGCGCGTCGTGCCGCGTCCTTCCGACACCATGGTGCCCTCGAACAGCACGGTGCCGGGATAGACGATGGCCGAGTCGAGCGTCGGCATGTTCGGCGACGGCATCACCCAAGGGATGTCAGTATCGTCGAAATACATCTCCCGCGACCAGCCCTCCATGGGGACGATCTCGAGCGCGGCGCCGATGCCGTGATGCTCGTTGAACAGAAGCGCGAGTTCGGCGACGGTCATGCCGTGCCGCATCGGCATGGGAAACTGGCCCACGAACGACTCGTAGCCCGCCTCCAGCATCGGTCCTTCGATCTGTATGCCGCCGATCGGATTGGGGCGGTCGCAGACGATGACGGGGACGCCATGACGGGCCGCAGCGCGCAGGCAGTTGGCCATGGTGTAGATGAAGGTATAGATGCGCGCGCCGACGTCCTGAAGGTCGATGACGAGGACATCGATGAGGTTGAGCATCTCAGGCGTCGGTTCGCGCGTCTCGCTATAGAGCGAGAAGATCGGCACGCCGCGGCGCGGGTCCTTCCCATGCGGGGTTTCGATCATGTTGTCCTGGAGGTCGGATCGGAAGCCGTGCTGCGGACCGAAGATGGCGGCGAGCCGATAGTCGGACGAGGCGCCGAGGCGGTCGACCACGTGGCCGAAGCCGTGATCGATCGAGGCGGGATTGGCGAGCACGCCAACCCGAAGCCCGTTCAGGCGTGGCGATGCGATCAGTCGTTCGGAGCCGAGCAGCATGGCATCAAGGGCGATCAGGAGGGGAGGAAGGCGGCGCACTCAGGAAGAACGACTGCGGCATAAAGCCCTCCCGGCATCCATCGGTCAACAGCCCTCAGGCTCCGTCTCGGCAGGTTTGCATCGAGGTCACATGCTATGGTAGTCGGCGGCTAACAGGAAGCCTGAGGGGGTCGCCTCAAATCCCGGAATGAGGCGAGCAAGGTCGCCCTGATCTCCTCAAGCCTTCGACTTTTCCTTGATGGAATCGGCAGGAGCTCGGTGGACATCGCATGAGTAAAAACGGCGCGCAACAGGCCCCTTCCTTCATCGATTTGGCGGCGCAGTACCGACGGATCGGCGACCGCGTCGAGCGGGCGATCAGCGCCGTCCTGGAGCATGGCCAATATATCTTGGGGCCTGAGGTCACCGAGCTCGAGCGCCGGCTTGCCGCGTTCTGCGGCGCAGGCCATTGCATCGCTTGCGCCAACGGGACCGACGCGCTGCTGCTGGTGCTCATGGCCGAGGGCATTGGCCCGGGTGACGCCGTGTTCGTGCCGGCCTTCACCTTCGTGGCGACGGCCGAAGTGGTTGTGCTCGCGGGCGCGACCCCCGTCTTCGTCGATGTGCGTGCCGACAGCTTCAACCTCGATCCAGAGAGTCTCGAGGCCGCCATCGGCGAGGCCAAGAGAATCGGACTGAGGCCTCGCTGTGTCATCCCGGTCGACCTCTACGGACAGCCGGCAGATTACCAAGCCATTGGCCGTGTGGCCGAAGCGAACGACCTTGTGGTGCTGGCAGACGCGGCGCAGAGCTTCGGCGCGAGCCTCAACGGGCAGAAGGTCGGCACGCTCGCGGCCTACACGGCGACGAGCTTCTATCCGTCCAAGCCGCTTGGCGGCTATGGCGACGGCGGGGCCATCTTCACCGATGACGACGCCAAGGCCAAATTGCTGCGGGCGATCCGTTGCCACGGCCGGCACCAAGACGGGTCGGAGTGCGGGCAAGTCGGTCTCAACAGCCGGCTCGACGCCATCCAGGCCGCCATTCTTCTCGAGAAGCTGCTTGTGTTTCCGGAAGAGATCGTGGCGCGGCAGGCAAGCGCCAAGCGCTATGGGGAGGGTCTCGGCGCGGCCGTTCAGGTGCCGAAGCTGATGGCGGGCGCGACCTCGGTCTGGGCCCAATACACCATCGTCACCGAGCGCCGCGACGAGCTCGCCAAGGCGTGCCGCGAAGCCGGCGTGCCGACGGCGATCCATTATGCGAGCCCGCTGCATGTTTTGCCCGCCTATCGGCAGTTTCCGATGGCGCCGAGCGGCCTTTCCCAGGCGGCGTGGCTGGCCGGGCACGTCATCAGTCTGCCGATGCACGCTTATCTCACCGAGGAGACGCAAGACCTCATTATCGATGCGGTGCGCGACGCAGTGCGATCGCTCAAGGGAAGCGCCGCTCATGCCGGGCTCGCGGGCTCGCCGCCTCCGGCCGAGTAGGTGCCGACACGCGCGGATTGGCCACTCCGATAGGCGTCTTGTCGCAAGCCATGCTACGATTGGCGCTGCTCGCGAGAGGGGCCTCGCCCAGAATTGCCAGGAGTGACCGCAGGATGACATTAGTGTCGGCATGGAGCCGGTAGAAGCCATGGCAGACCAGATTCGCGTCGCCGTCGTGGGGGCTGGCTATTTCGGGCGCTTTCATGCCGACCATTATTCGCGCAACCCGCGCGCCAAGCTTGTCGCCATCGTCGATACCAACGAGGATCGCGCCAAGGCGGTCGCCGCCGAGTTCGGCGCGCCAGCTGCCTTCGACTATCGCAGCATCTTGGGCCAAGTCGATGCAGTAAGCGTGGCGACGCCGACACCGCTCCACTTTGAGATTACCCGCGCGCTGCTTGAAGCCGGCCTGCACGTTCTCGTCGAGAAACCGATTGCCGAAAGCGTTGAAAGCGCGAGCACGCTGGCAAGCCTCGCCGAGGAGCGCAAGCTGGTGCTCCAGGTCGGGCATATCGAGCGCTTCTCCAGCAGCTATAACACGCTCGCCAAGGTCATCACCGAGCCGCTCTATTTCGAAAGCTACCGCATCGCACCTTGGAAGAATCGCGGTGTCGAGGTCGACGTGATCCTCGACCTGATGATCCACGACATCGACATGATCATCGGGCTGGTGGCCTCGCCGGTGAGCAAGGTGGATGCGGTGGGCACCCCGGTGCTCGGCCAGAGGATCGACGTCGCCAACGCGCGCATCACCTTCGAGTCGGGCTGCATCGCCAACGTCACGGCAAGCCGGGTGGCCTATAAGACCGAGCGGCGCATGCGCGTGTTTGCGCGCAACCACTATCTCAGCTGCGATCTCGGCGAGGGGCGCATCTCGGGCTATCGGCTGCGCGGCGATCCCATGACCGAAGGTCTCGCGGCCATCGCCATGGAGTCCTACGAGATTCCGAAGCAGGACAGTCTCGCCAACGAGATCGACGCCTTCCTCAATTGCATCGCCACGGGTACCAAGCCGTTGGTGGACGGCCGCGCCGGATGCGAGGCGCTGCGCGTGGCGAGCATGATCAACGAGAGCATCGAGGAGCACTTGCTGAAGGTGCAAGGCGCGCCGAGGCTTTCGGTCGCCGGGGAATAGGGCGTCGGTCCTCGCTTCAGGTTCCGCGAGAGCTAGACCTTCGTGCTCACGCCCGTCCGTGCCGCATCAGGCATCGCGCCCGCAACGATATCGAGCACAACTTTGGCGGCGCGCTCGCTCGGCGGCGGAATGGGAGCGCCCATGGCCTCGATGATCTCGCGGAAGCCCTCATATTGCGCTTCACGCACACGCTCCGAGCCGAGAAGCTCCTCGACGGCGGCTGCCAGTCGCTCGGGCGTGCAGGCTTCCTGCATGAGCTCCGGGACCACTTCGCGCCCCGCAAGCAAGTTCACCAGCGAGGCATGCGGCACGAGAACCAGTCGACGCACGAGGAAACCGGTTATCGCGCTGACCCGGTAGGCAACCACCATCGGCACATTGGCGAGAGCAAGCTCGAGCGTCACCGTGCCGGATTTCGTCATCGCCGCGTCACAGGCGGCGAAAGCGTCAAAGCGCTCCGCCATGTCGGTGACGAAAACCACCGGCAGGGGCCAATCCCGGCTTGCGGCGCTCACCTCCTCGGCCGCCGCCTGAACCAGCGGAACGACGACGTGAAGGTCCGGGTGGCTCTCTTTGAGCAGGCGCAGTGCCCCGCTGAAGTCAGGAAGCAGCCGGCGGACTTCGCCATGGCGGCTGCCGGGGGCCACGCACAAGACCGGAACGTCCGGCGGTACGCCGTGGCGCGCCCTGAAGGCCTGACCGTCGCCCCGCTCGGCCCCGGCCTCGACCGCCGGATGGCCGACATAGGTGCAAGGGATTCCGTGGTCGGTAAAAAACGCAACCTCGAAGGGCAACAGCACCATCAGGTGGTCGATGCGCTTCCTGAGCTTGCCGGCGCGCCCCGGGCGCCAGCCCCAAAGCTGCGGTGCCACGTAATGGATCACCGGAATGCCCGACCCGCGGAGATGATGGGCGAGCCGCAGACAAAAGCCCGGCGAATCCACGGTCACGACCGCATCGGGCTTGAGGCGGCGCACCACGTCGACCGTCTCATTGAGCCGCTTGATGAGGCGCGGCAGATGCGGCAGCACCTCGGCGAGCCCCATCACCGAAAGCTCGCGCATGGGGAAGAGGCTGGCCAGCCCCTGCTTCTCGCTTTGCGGGCCGCCGATGCCGGCAAAGCGCACGCGGCCTTCTGTCTGCGCCTTGAGCGCAGCCATCAACGGTCCGGCGAGATTGTCGCCGGACATCTCCCCCGAGACGACAAAGATCAGCGGCTCACGCCGGCTCATGCACGACTCCAGACCTTGGCCCGCGTGAAGGCATGCCGGAGAGAGCGACTCTGGGCAGGCCCTGCCGCGGGGTTGTCAATTTCAAATGTCCCGCCAGGACCGGAAGGTCGCGGCCTGACCGTGCCTCAAGCCGTTCTCGTCGAGGAGCTCCCAGACGACACCGTCCTCGATGATAAGGCGCCGGCCGGACTTCGCAACGCGAACCCCCCGATAGCCGGACAGGAACCCGTCGCGCGCGACGGCGTCCAGCAGCGCCTGCCGTTCGGCCCGATCGGGCGCTTCGGCCGAGAGTCGCGACGGCAGCGACGTGAATTCCTCCCACGAATATTCGAAGCACGTCTGAGCGGCCTTGTTGGCGTAGATGAACATCGGATCGGAGTCGGTGTTGTGCGCGACCACGGCAAACGGCGCGTCTCGGTACAACCAGTCGGCGTCCTTTCCCGGTGGAACGAGCGGTGCCCCAATCAGGCGCGCATAGCTGCCCGTGAGCAATTCGAAAAACTGAGGGTCGGTCGATAGCGTCACAAATCGGCGCTTTGATGAGGGCGTCATCTTTCTAGCACGATATATTCCGGTGGCCAGGGGCTTCGGTGGCTTCCTCAGACCCAGAGGCGTTCATTAGAATGGCGTGGATATTGCGTGGAGGATACGCGTCATGAAAGCCAGGCTGAACCCTTACAAGGCCGCGCCCGAGGCCATGAAATCGCTCGGGGCGGTCGAGACCTATGTCCAGGGGAGCGGGCTTGAGCCGTCCCTGTCGATCTCGTGAAGACGCGCGCCTCGCAGATCAATGGCTGTGCCTATTGCATTCACATTCATACGCGCGAGGCCCGCGGTCGCGGCGAGAGCGAGGAGCGTCTCTATCTGCTCAACGCCTGGCGCGACTCGCCGCTTTACACCGAGCGCGAGCGGGCGGCGCTGGCGTGGACCGAGGCGGTCACCCTGGTGGCGGAGACCCATGTGCCCGATAGCGTGTTCGAGGAGGCCCGGCAGCATTTTGCCGAGGACGAGCTCGTGAAGCTGACGCTCGTGATCGCGATGTTCAATGCCTGGAACCGGATGGCGATCAGCTTTCGCGCAGTGCCTCCGGTCAGCTCTGCTCATGAAGCGGCATGAGGCGGGAAGGAGTTTCGCCATGAACAGCTCACCCCGGAAAGCGTGGATGATCCTCGCGGGCGCAGGGGCGCTCGCCCTCATCGTGATGTTGGCTGGAGCGAGATCTGAGGCCGGGCAGGACGCCGGCGTCGAGGTGACGCCGGCCTTCTCGCACAAGCTGCCCAATCTCCCCGGCAAGTCGCTCACGGGCGTCGTCGTCACCTATGCTCCGGGTGGGAAGTCGGGCAAGCACCACCATGCGGGCAGCGTGCTTGCCTATGTGCTCTCCGGCACGATCCGGTCGGAGAATTCGGCGACCGGATCGGTCAAGGACTACAAGACCGGGGAGAGCTTCTTCGAGCCGCCCGGCAGCGAGCATCTCGTCAGCGAGAATGCGAGCGCGACGGAGC
>JAENXG010000096.1 GCA_016649675.1 Methyloceanibacter sp. | reverse complement strand
GTTTCGAGCTGCCCCACTTCATCGAGCTTGGTGATCGGAGACGCGATCGATCCGGCCACGGTCAGATTATTGGCCGTCGTGGCGAACTGTGTCGCCGCTAGTCCCGTCTGCAACAAGCTTCCAGCCGGAATCGTAACGATGAAGTCGACGGTCGTTCCAACCAGGTCGCGGACATTGGTTGGGCCGATGATGGGCGCGACGAGATAGTCGCTGTTGCGTATTCCGAAGACGTAAAGCGTCTGACCAAAGTCGCCGGTCTGGCGCTGAAGGTTTTCCTTGCCTGCTACGTCGAAAAGGCCACCGAGACCCGCGGTCGAATTCAGCGCGAAGCGGCCGAAGGTCGTCGCCGCGGCTCCAAAACGGAGCTGCAGGACGTCGTTGGCGAAAACCATGGGCTCGGTGAGATTGCCGGCGAAATTTTCCACGGAGTTGCGTACCGGCTCGGGGACGGCCGCGGCGTAGGCCTTGGCAACCGGATAGACAACCGCGTGATTGAACCGCTGGTTGCCTTCGAACACGGAACGGTTCATTTTCTCAAATGGGTCTGAAATCTCGCTAGGCTCATCAGGCAGGCCGGCAACGTCGGTAGGCGCACTAACCGAGGCGCTGTTTGGTGAATTGAGGGGTGGTTGAGCGGCTAGAAACTTAGGCGACGGAGCAACCGTACCGCTGGCACAGGCCGCAAGGCAGCAACAGAACGCCACCGCCGCTAGGCGGCTCACGATGCCAAGTTCACGCGCTTTCATCCACCCCATCCCGTCTGAACGGGCAATTGTAAAACCAGGGTCCCACTAATTGTCTACTTTAACCCTGAAAATCCTGATCTGGTTGTGGCCAATCTGCACCTTCTTTACCATTTTAGGCTGCGCTTACGCCCTCATTACGGTAGATGTTCTGCGACAATTTGCACAAAAAAAGGTCGCCCGCCTCTCTTCTAGCCCCTCCGTCACGATTCTCAAGCCACTGTATGGTGAAGAGCCCGGGCTTGAGGCCAACCTCGCCTCCTTTTGCCAGCAAGATTATGCTGGAGACGTACAGCTGGTCTTTGGCCTGCACGAGGCGGCTGATCCCGCCGCAAGAGTCGTTGAGAGGCTTCTCCGACGCTACCCCACGCGGAACATCGCGCTTTGCATCGATCCGAGGGTGTACGGCACGAATGGAAAACTCTCAAATCTTATCAATATGTTACCTAAGGCCAGTCATGACGTGCTGGTGCTGTCAGACAGCGATATAAGGGTTGCGCCGAGTTACCTCAAAGACGTGATCGCGACCTTCGGCGAGTCGGGAGTTGGGCTCGTCAGCTGCCTTTATCGCGGCGTGGCGGCAGCCGGGATCTGGTCCCATCTCGCGGCGGCAGCCATCAACAACCATTTTCTCCCGAACGTGCTCGTTGGCCTGAAACTCGGCCTCGCCCACCCTTGCTTTGGCTCCACTATGGCGATTCGGGCCGAGACTCTCGGCCGGATTGGCGGGTTTGAACCGTTCGCTGACCGGCTCGCTGACGATTATGCGATCGGCATGGCGGTTCGCGGGCTCGGCCTTAGAGTGGCCATTCCGCCGGTCCTTGTCGATCATATCTGCTCCGAAGCGACTTTCGCTGAACTCGTCCGGCATGAACTTCGCTGGGCGCGCACGATCCGAAGCATCGATCCGGTGGGATATGCGGGTCTGCCCGTGACCAACCCCATTCCCTTTGCCCTTGCCGCGGCAGCGCTCGCCGGCTTCGATGTCGCTGGCATCGCACTTTTTCTGCTCGCGCTTGCCTGCCGGACCATGGTTTCTATACAAGTTGGGAAACTGGGCGATGCGGCTGGGGGAAGTGCGTCGCCTTGGCTTACCCCACTTCGCGACTTGCTGAGCTTTGCGATCTTCCTGGCGAGCCTTTTCCCGGGGCCAGTGATCTGGCGAGGCCATCGGGCCCTCCTTCAGTCCGATGGAACCCTTAGACGTAGCTGAGGACGGAACGAGACATGCGCACGCTCTTCCTACAGGCTCCTTCCTATGACGGTTTCGATGGCGGCGCTGGCGCGCGTTACCAAATGCGGCGTGAGGTGCGCTCCTTCTGGTATCCGACCTGGCTTGCCCAAGCCGCCGCACTCGTTCCGGATTCGAAGCTGGTCGATGCGCCACCCCATCGGCTGAGCTTCGCCGACATCGCGCCCTATGCGCGGCAATATGATCTCCTCGTGGTACATACGTCGTCGCCGTCCTTCTTGAGCGATGTGAAGACGGCCGAGGCGATGAAGGAGCTAAATCCGGGCCTCAAGATCGGCTTGATCGGCGCCAAGGTCGCCGTCCAGCCGCAGGAGAGCCTCGAAGCCTCGCGCGCCATCGACTTCGTAGGCCGAAACGAGTTCGATTACACCATCAAGGAGGTGGCAGAAGGACGGGACCTCGGCAAAATTGTCGGTCTCTCTTATCGGAATGCCGACGGCATCGTGGTCCACAATTCCGATCGTGCGATTCTCGAGGACATGGACGCACTCCCCTTTGTGACGCCGGTGTACAAACGCGACCTCGTCGTCGAGAACTATTTCGGCGGCTACCTCAAGCACCCTTACATATCATTCTACACAGGCCGCGGCTGCAAATCGCGCTGCACCTTCTGTCTCTGGCCGCAGACGGTTGGCGGCCATCGCTATCGCGTGCGCAGCGTCGGCCATGTCATTGAGGAATTGACCTGGGCGAAGACGGCCTTCCCACAGGTGAAGGAGTTCTTCTTCGACGACGACACGCTCACCGACAATCTGCCGCGCGTCGAAGCCCTCGCCAAGGAGATCGGAAAGCTCGGTCTGACCTGGTCCTGCAATGCCAAAGCCAACGTCCCGTATGAGACGCTGAAGGTGATGAAGGACAACGGCTTGCGTCTGCTGCTCGTCGGCTACGAATCCGGCAACCAGCAGATACTGTACAACATCAAGAAGGGTATGCGGGTGGACGTCGCCCGCCGTTTCACCAAGGATTGCCACGATCTCGGCATCGTCATTCACGGCACTTTCATCGTCGGCCTGCCGGGCGAGACCAAAGAGACGATCGAGGAGACGATACGCTTCGCCCAGGAGGTCAACCCGCACACCATTCAGGTGTCGCTCGCCGCTCCCTATCCCGGCACCTTCCTTTATAATCAGGCGCGTGAAAACAATTGGCTGCACCATGAGGACGAGGAGCTGTTGACCGATCTCGGAACTCAGATCGCGCCCATCTCCTACCCGCATCTCAGCCACACCGAGATCTTCGACTCGGTCGAGGCCTTCTATAAGCGCTTCTATTTCCGCGCGCCGAAGATCGCGGCCATCGTGGGCGAGATGGTGCGCAGCCCCGAGATGATGAAGCGCCGGCTGCGCGAGGGCGTCGAATTCTTCCGCTTCTTGCGCGAGCGCCGCGACTTGGCCGGCTGATCCTCTTCGGACATCGCCGGTTGCGGAACGGCAGGCACAGGCACCGGCTGAGGTGCCGGCGGCTCCGCTTCTTTTACCTGGCGCGGTGGCCCCATCAGGATCGGCTGAAACAGCACCGCCGCAACGAGCGTGGTCGCGAGCGACAGGCTCAACAGTTTGCCCATGCTCGACGTGCCGGGATGGTTGGATAGCCAAAGGCTCGCGAAGGCCGATGCCGTGGTCATGGCACTGAACAGCACCGCGCGGGTGAGCGCCGAGGCCAGCAGGCTGGTCTCCCCCTCCCTCCACGCAAGCACGTAATAGATTTTGAAGGCGACGCCCACGCCAAGCAGCAGCGGCAGCGCGATGATATTGGCGAAATTGAGCGGAAGCCCGAGTAGGACGGTCAGCTCCAGGGTGACAACACCGGCAAGCAGCAAGGGCACCAGCGTCACCAGCACGTCGCTTGGCCGGCGCAACACCAGAAACAGGGTCAGCGTGATGACGATCAACGCCAAGGCCCCGGCCTGTAGGAATGCGCTCACAATGGTCTTGGCTGATTCCTGAATAAGGATCGGCGTGCCGGTGGCCTCGGGCGCGACTTGCAGCACCGCGGCGGCAAAGCGCTGCATCGTCGCATTATCGTTTTGGTTGCCGTTCGGCCTTACCTCGATCCGCGCCCTGCCGTCCTCGCTTACCCAATCCCGTGTGAGGTCCTGCGGCAGTTGAGCAAGCATAACGCGCTCGGGCTGAAGGCTCGCCCGGATCTGCTCGAGCCGCAATTTCAGTCCGCTAAGGAGCGTGTTCTCGATAGAAGCAAGGCGGGCGCCGTTAGCTTGTGCCAATGCTTTCAAGGACCTGGCAATATCTGCATTCGCCGTCGTCTCCTGGGCCTGACCGGTCGCCAGGAAAGCATCTGCTGCATCGCTGAGGGCTTGGCGCGTCTCGTTGTCGCTTGGTGGCGCCTTGACCTCCGGTGAATCGAGCGTGGGTCCGAGGAGTGCCTCCGCGTCAGCGATGATGGTCAGCTTCTGGTCCTGGTCTTTCGGCACGAAGCTTTGCAACGTGACCGTGCCAGAGACCTCAGGCAGCTTGTCCAGCCGCTGTGCAATAGAATGGGCCTCGTCCGTCGATGCGGTGAGCACGTTGATTACATTCGGTGTCGTCTCGGGATCCTTCATCAGATCGAGCAGGGTGGCGACGGATTCGACTTTGGCGCTGCGCAAGTTCAACGGATTGAAATCGAACTTCAGCTGCTTGAAGAGCGGGAGACCCGCAGCAATGGCAAGCGCGGCAATAACGAGTATCGGCACGCGGTGACGCGCCATGAAGCGATCGACCGGCGCAAGGCGGCGGTAGCCGATAGGCTCCGGCTCGGAAGGAGGCTTGAGCAACATCAGCAGCGCAGGGAGAAGCGTGACGCTGATGACGAAAGCGACGATCATCCCGGTGCCGGAGATCAACCCAAGTTCCGATACGCCCCGATAGTCGGTGGGCAGGAAAGCATAAAAGCCGGCGGCGGTAGCGGCGGCGGCGAGGGTAAGCGGCCTCGCGATCCCAGCGGCGGTGGCGGCAAGGGCGCGGGCCAAATCATTGTCGAGATGCCGTTCCTTGCGATAGCGCACCGCGACTTGAATGCCAAAATCGACCCCAATCCCGACAAAAAGGACGGCAAAGGCCACCGAAATGAGGTTCAGCGCACTGACCATGGCGAGGCCGATGGCCGACGTGATTGCCAATCCGACAAACAGGCACAGCATGACGGCGAGCATGAGCCGGGCCGAGCGCAGCGCCAGCCAGAGAATGAGGAGCACCGCTGCCACGGTGAAGACGACGTTGAGCAAGGCGCCGTCCGCCACGGTGCCGAATTCTTCGTCAGCCATGGCAACAGGTCCGGTCAGGCGGACGCTCACACCTTTGTCCGGGGAGAGGCCGAGCTTCGCGGCGGTTTTTCGGATCGCCTCGGACGCGGCAGCGCCCGGCTGAAGCGCATCGAAATCAAGAATCGGTTTCACTCGGATGAATCGGCGAAGCTCACGGGGCGCCGGCGCCTTGCCCGTCATCAGCTCGTTCCAAGAGAAAGCCGCGGGGGCCCCCACAAGCAATGCGTCGATGGTGGTGGAGAGGAGCGACAGGGGCTTTGCGAAGTCCTTGGACTCGATGGCGCCCTCCTGAACCCCTCGCGGGATGAAGGCCAGCGCGTGGGCTAACCCCCGCAGCGTTGGATCGGTCGCGAGCGTGCCGAGAAAGGGCTGAGCGCGGATGAGCTGCTCGGTGGTCTGTCGCACCTGTTCAACGGACAAGAACAACAGTCCGTTGTGGTCGAAAAAGGGGCCCGCCTCGGCCTCGTCCACCGCCCCTATATGCGCGCGCTCCTTGGCGAGCGCGGCAGCCATCGTCTTGGCGGCGCTGTCGGCAAGCTCCGGCGTTGCGCCATCCACGACCACCAAAAGGGTGTCTACCTGTTGCGGAAATGCCCTATCGAGCTGCAATTCGCGCTGCCGCCAAGGGAGCTGTGAGGAAATGAGCTGACTGGTATCAGTGTCGATCGCAAAATTGGCGCAGGTGAAGGCAGCCGCACCAAAAGCTATTACCACAGCAAGGATCAGCGTCAGTGCTGGGCGGCGACAGCAAGCGCTAACAACCTTGATGATTACCTTTTCGATCATATCGCTGTCGTTTGGCGGCTTTCACAAATTGTAGTGACTCATCATTCTCGGGATTGACTATTTTTCGCCAGGGACACGGACGGGTTCTCTCAGCGCCCGGCGGTTGGATAGACGGAATTGGCGCGCTCTATTTACGAGGCTCCGGGTACTCCCCTTTTTTGGGCGAAGTGTGGTCTCTGTTGTTTGGTTCGTCTGAGGCGAACCGGTCAAAAGTCAAAGCTGGTCGCCGATAATTTCGGTGATCTGTACCTAAGCGGCGACAGCGAAGTACCTTGACCGCATGCCTCGTTGGCGAGCTAATGCGCGATTGGATGGGGTTCAGCGGTTCAGGCTCATGAAGGTCATCTTGGCGCAGCCCCGCGGCTTCTGTGCCGGCGTGGTTCGGGCAATCGAGATCGTAGAACGGGCGCTCGATAGGTTCGGCGCGCCCGTCTATGTGCGCCACGAGATAGTCCACAACCGCCATGTCGTCGAGAGCCTTAAGGCTAAAGGGGCCCGCTTCGTTGAGGACCTTTCCGAAGTGCCAGCGGGTGCGGTGACGATTTTCAGCGCTCACGGGGTATCGCGTGGCGTCGAGATAGATGCCAAGGCGCGGGGCTTATCGGTTCTCGACGCGGTCTGCCCCCTTGTCGCCAAGGTCCATCATGAGGGTCAGCGCTATCTCGACCAAGGCCGCATCGTGATACTGATCGGTCATGCCGGCCATCCCGAGATCGAGGGCACCATGGGCCAGCTCAAGGGTGACGTGCATCTCATTCAAAGCACCGAGGATGTCGATCGGCTCGATATCCCCCTTGACGCTCCCGTGGCCTATATCACTCAGACAACGCTGAGCGTAGACGACACGCGTGCCACGATTGAAGCCGTCAAGAAAAGGTTCAAAGATGTCATCGGTCCCGAGACCCGCGACATCTGTTATGCGACTCAGAACCGCCAAACAGCCGTGCGGGAGCTCGCTACGCTGGTCGATCTGATCTTGGTCGTTGGCGCCAAAAACAGCTCGAACTCAAACCGCCTGCGCGAGATCGGAGAGGAGTCGGGCATCCCTAGCTATCTCGTGGCCGATGGCGGCGAGCTCAACCATGAATGGTTCGCCGGCAAGACCACTATCGGACTGACTGCCGGCGCTTCGGCTCCGGAAGTCCTGGTCGACGATGTCATTGCGGCTCTGCGGCGATTGGGCCCGATTGAGGTTTCGGCGCTCTCTGGTATGGAGGAAAGGGTCTATTTCCGACTGCCACGAGAGTTGGCCGAAGCTTAAACCAATTTCCAGGTGGTCCGCGACACGACCACGTCAAGGGAGCCTGTGATGGGGATTCCACTTCGGCAGGCCATAACCATCGGGGCCTATGTCGCCCGCCAACACTTGCGTGGCCGTAAGCGCTATCCCCTGGTTCTGATGCTCGAGCCGCTTTTTCGCTGCAACCTTGCTTGCGCGGGATGCGGCAAGATCGATTACCCAGACAAGATCCTGGATCAGCGCCTTCCGGTTGCCGACTGCATGCAGGCGATCGACGAATGCGGGGCGCCGGTGGTGGTGCTCGCCGGCGGTGAGCCGCTTCTGCACGGGGAGCTTCCCGAGATCGTTAGGGGCGCCCTCGCCAAGGGCAAGTATGTCACCGTCTGCACCAATGCGCTGCTGATGGAGAAGAAGCTCGACCTATATCAACCGGACAGCCGGTTCAATTGGTCGGTGCATCTCGATGGCGACAAAGAGATGCATGACAAGTCGGTTTGCCGATCCGGGGTCTACGACCGCGCTGTCAAAGCAATTCGAACCGCCAAGGAAAAAGGCTTTCGGGTGAACATCAACTGCACGCTGTTCAGCGATGCCGAGGCCGAGCGCGTGGCGAACTTCTTCGATAGCGTCGTGGCGCTCAATGTGGATGGCATCACGGTCTCGCCAGGTTACGCGTATGAGCGTGCACCGGACCAGCAGCATTTCCTCAATCGCACCAAGACCAAGCAGCTCTTTCGCGACATCTTCCGCCGCGCTCCCGGAAGGCGCAAATGGCCGCTCTTCCAGTCCGGACTGTTTCTCGATTTCCTCGCCGGCAATCAGACCTATCACTGCACCCCCTGGGGCAACCCGACCCGGACGGTGTTCGGCTGGCAGCGTCCCTGCTATCTGCTTGGCGAGGGTTATGCCCAGACCTTCAAGGAGCTCATGGAGGATACCGACTGGGAGGCCTACGGCACGGGCAACTACGAGAAGTGCGCCGACTGCATGGTGCATAGCGGCTTTGAAGCCTCAGCCGTCGTCGATGCGGTCAGGAAGCCGTGGAAGGCTGTGAAGGTCGCACTCGCCGGAATCAAAACGAAAGGGGCGATGGCCCCAGACATTCCGCTCGAGGGCCAGCGGCCGGCCGAATATGTGTTTTCTCGCCACGTCCAGCAAAAGCTAACCGAGATCGCGAAAGCCGAAGCCGGGGCCGAGGAGATCGCGGCAGCGGAGTAGCGCTGCCATGGCGCGCCCAGTGTCGGC
>JAENXG010000136.1 GCA_016649675.1 Methyloceanibacter sp. | reverse complement strand
TATGCCGGCGAGGCGGAAAGCACCGCAAAGGCTCTCGGGGCCACCGGCGCCAAGCGCGTCTACCTCGCGGGCCAGCCTGGCAACAATCGCCAAGCCTTCGAGGCTGCCGGCATTAGCACCTTCCTTCACCAGGGCTGTGATACGCTTGCCACCCTCAGCGCCGCCTATGACGAGATCTGACCGAAAATGACGCGCATACCCTCCTTCGCCGAGGTGAATTTCGACAGTCGGACCGGGTCTGTCGCCACCGCTCCCGCAACGGCCGCCGCCTGGCAGACGCCCGAAGGCATCGCGGTGAAGCCGGCTTACGGCGCGCAGGATATCGCCGGCCTCGACTTCCTCTTCCTCGACGGTTTGCCGGGGCTGCCGCCTTATCTGCGCGGCCCCTACCCCACCATGTATGTGCAGCGGCCTTGGACGGTCCGGCAATATTCAGGCTTCTCCACCGCCGAGGACTCCAACGCCTTCTATCGGCGGAACCTCGCCGCGGGCCAGCAGGGCGTCTCCATCGCCTTCGACCTCGCCACCCATCGCGGCTACGACTCCGACCATCCGCGCGTGACCGGCGACGTGGGCATGGCGGGCGTCGCCATCGATTCCATCTACGACATGCGCACCCTGTTCGACGGCATCCCGCTCGACCATGTCTCCGTCTCCATGACCATGAACGGGGCGGTGCTGCCCGTGCTCGCGCTCTTCATCGTCGCCGGTGAGGAGCAGGGCGTGCCGCCTGAGAAGCTCTCAGGCACCATCCAGAACGACATCCTGAAAGAGTTCATGGTGCGCAACACCTATATCTATCCGCCCACGCCTTCGATGCGCATCGTGTCGGACATCTTCGCCTACACCAGCAAGAAGATGCCGAAATTCAACTCGATCTCGATCTCCGGCTATCACATGCAGGAGGCGGGAGCGACCGCCGACCTCGAGCTCGCCTATACGCTCGCCGACGGCATCGAATATGTGCGCGCGGGCGTTGCCACCGGTCTCGACGTCGATGCTTTTGCGCCGCGGCTGTCCTTCTTCTGGGCGATCGGCATGAACTTCTTCATGGAGATCGCCAAGATGCGCGCCGCGCGCCTCCTGTGGGCGAAGCTGATGCAAGAGGAGTTCGCGCCGAAGGACCCGCGCTCGCTTGCGCTGCGCACCCATTGCCAGACGAGCGGCTGGAGCCTTGCCGCCCAGGACGTGTTCAACAACGTGGTGCGCACCTGCGTCGAGGCCATGGCGGCAACGCAAGGCCATACCCAGTCGCTGCATACCAATGCGCTGGACGAGGCGCTCGCGCTGCCCACCGATTTCTCGGCGCGCATCGCCCGCAACACCCAGCTCATGCTGCAGCAAGAATCCGGCACCACCCGCATCATCGACCCGTGGGGCGGGAGCTTCTATGTCGAGCGCCTCACTTACGATCTCGCCGCGCGCGCCTTGAAGCATATCGCGGAAGTGGAAAAGTTCGGCGGTATGGCGAAGGCCATCGAGGCCGGCATCCCAAAACGCATGATCGAGCAGGCCGCCACCGCCACCCAAGGACGCATCGATTCGAAGCGCCAGACCATCGTCGGCGTGAACAAATACCGCCCCGGCAGTGACGCGGACATCGCCGTCCTGAAAGTGGACAACCGCTCGGTGCGGCGGCAGCAGCTGGATAAGCTCGCCCGCCTCCGGTCCGAGCGTGACGAGGCCGCCGTGCATCGCACGCTTGACGCGCTCACCCAAAGCGCTGAGACAGGCACCGGCAATCTGCTCGAAGGCGCCGTGGAAGCCGCCCGCGCCAAGGCGACGGTCGGCGAGATTTCCTACGCGCTCGAGAAGGTTTACGGGCGCCACCGGGCGGAGGTTTCGGCGATCACCGGGGTCTACAAGGCGGAGATGGGTCGCATGGACGGAAGCATGACCCGCATCAAGGAGCTGATCGACCAGTTCGAGACCGAGCATGGGCGGCGCCCCCGCATCCTCGTCGCCAAGATGGGCCAGGACGGGCATGATCGGGGGCAGAAGGTCATCGCTAGCGCCTTCGCCGATCTCGGCTTCGACGTGGATATCGGGCCCCTGTTCCAGACACCGGAGGAAGCCGCGCGTCAGGCGGTCGAGAACGACGTGCATATCGTCGGCGTGTCCTCGCTCGCCGCCGGCCACCTGACGTTGGTGCCCGCACTTCGCGAGGCGCTCGAGGAACAAGGCCGCGGCGACATCATGATCGTGGTCGGCGGCGTCATCCCCCCGCAAGACTATCCCGCGCTCTACGAGGCTGGCGCCAAGGCCATCTTCGGTCCCGGCACGCCGATCGCCGACGCCGCCATCGACCTCCTCAAGAAGCTCGGCTGCGACACTTCGGCGAAGTCGAAGCAAGCGGCCGAGTAGGAGTTTGAGAATCTCGGGGGGCTCGCCGAAGCCCTTCTGACCTATGTGATCAGAATCATGGCCGAGCGTTTAAGCTTTGCCAGCAAAGTGATCGGCGTCTTGCGCCGCTGAGGCGACCGGCTACCCATAACCATCTTGCGTTGGCGCTTGTTTGCCCCTACGCCGCATGCCCATGCAGGGCGATGCCAAATCGAGGAGCGAGACGAACCGCACCGCCGAGGCCATCCGCAGCGGCGACCGGGTCGCGCTCGCTCGCGCCATCACCCTCATTGAGAGCGCCAAGCGCGAGGATCAGGCGCGGGCGCAAGCGCTGCTCGAGCGCCTGCTGCCTCACACCGGCCACGCTCTGCGTGTCGGCATCAGCGGCGTCCCGGGCGCCGGCAAATCCACCCTGATCGATCAGCTTGGGCTCAACCTCATTGGCCAGGGCCACAAGGTCGCCGTGCTGGCCGTCGATCCGACCTCGTCCCGGAGCGGCGGCTCCATCCTCGGCGATAAGACCCGCATGGGCCGGCTCGCCACCGAGCCATCCGCCTTCATCCGCCCCTCTCCCGCCGGCGACAGCCTTGGCGGCGTCACCAAGACCACGCGGGAGACCATCGCTCTCGCCGAGGCCGCCGGCTACGACGTGGTGCTGGTGGAGACCGTGGGCGTCGGCCAGTCCGAGACCGCCGTCGCCAACATGGTCGATGTCTTCGTCGTGGTGGCAATCCCGGGCGCAGGCGACGAGCTACAGGGCATCAAGCGCGGGCTGCTGGAGCTCGCCGACATCATCGCCGTCAACAAGGCCGACAGCGGCCAGATCGAACGCGCCAATCGGGCGGCGATGGAATATCGGACCGCGCTCCATATTCTTGCCGCCGGCCATCCGAACTGGGAGCCCCAAGTGCTCACGCTGTCGGCGCGGGAGAACAAGGGGCTCGACGAGCTATGGACGAAGGTGAAGGAGCGGCATGAAGTGCTCGCCGCCTCGGGCGCCCTTCTCGAGCGGCGCAGCGATCAGGCCGCGTCCTGGATGCGCGAGATTTTCGAGCAACGCCTTCTCGCCGCCTTCAAGGGCGGCAAGCGCGCGGCCCGCCACTTTCGCGAATTGGAGGACAAGGTACGATCGGGCGAGATGACGCCTGGCGCCGCGGCCCATGAGCTTGCCCGTCTCGCCGGCATCAAGGACGCAGAGTAAACCGTTAAGGCCGAAATCGCTTCCCTCTCGCCTGAACCACGGGGTATCCAGAAGCATGGCGAGACCGCGTGTCCTCCTCACGGGCTTCGGTCCGTTTCCCGGTATCAGCGACAATCCGTCGGGCTGGCTTGCCGAAACGCTGGCAGAGCGGGCGCCATCCCTCGGGCTTGATTGCGAGCTTCATGCACTGGTCCTGCCCACGGAGTGGGAGGCCGTTTCTGTGCTGATGCCTCGTCTCTGCGAGACGCTGCAACCGCGTGTAATGATTCATTTTGGTCTCAGTGAGCGCGCCCGGTCTTTCCGCATCGAGCGCTCGGCTTACAACCGCGCTTTGCCTCGCGCCGACGCTTCTCGGAAGCTGCCGGCGGGCCCCGCGATCCTTGCCGACGGACCCGGCCGCCTCGACACTGGGCTTCCGGCCAGCACGCTCGCCGCCGAGCTCAACGCACGCGGCCATGCCGCAATAACGTCGCGCTCCGCCGGGCGCTATCTCTGCAATTTTCTCTACTATCTCTCGCTTGAATGGGCGGGGCGGCAGGAGAGCCCTCCCGTCGCGCTCTTCGTGCATGTCCCGCACGGGGCGCCCCTTGGCGGTCCGTTCAACGAGGCCCAGCTCCTGCACGGCGCCGAAGATACGTTGCGCCTCGTCCTTGCCTTCGCCAACGGGCGCCTCGGAGCAACGCCGATGGCGGATCGGGCTGCGCCCGGATTTGCTCTGAGCGAAGCGCGCTTGAATGCAAAGGAAGCGTAAGTCATGACCGTCGGGCGCAGGCAAGTGATGCTCGGCACCCTTGGCATGGGCGTCGCCCTCGCTTCAGGCCCGCGGACGGCGCAGGCGCGCGCGGAGGCGGACATCCCGCAGCCGTTCAGCACCTATGGCATCGTGCCGGGGGACGGCATCGACCAGACCGCAAGCCTGCAGGAGGCAGCCGATCGAGCGGCCCAATCGGGCACGCCGTTCTTCCTCCCGCCGGGCAACTACACAACCACCAAGCTCGAGCTCAAATCGGGCACGCAAATCCAAGGCGTGCCGGGTAAATCCGTCCTTCGCTACAATGGCGGCGGCGCGCTCATCAGCATCGAGGATGCAGCCGACATTCGCCTGACCGGGCTCACGCTCGCCGGCGAAGCAAAGCCGATCGATGGTGGCGCCCTCCTCATGGCCGAGCAGGTCAAAGGGCTCGTTATCTCAGACTGCCGCATCCTCGGCAGTGCCGAGGACGGTGTGGTGCTGCGCAAGGTGTCCGGCCGCATCAGCGATTGCGAGATCGGCGACATCCGTAAAGGAGGTCTTTTCAGCGAGGACGCGACCGGTCTTGAGATCGCGCATAACCATGTGCGCGACTGCGGCGATAACGGCATCCAGGTGTGGCGCTCGGCGGCGGGCGAAGACGGCACCATCGTCACGTCGAACCGCATCGAGCGCATCGCCGCCAAGAGCGGGGGCGACGGGCAGAACGGCAACGCCGTCAACGTGTTTCGCGCGGGCTCCGTGCTGGTCAGCGGCAATCGCATCGCCGATTGTGCCTTCTCGGCGATCCGCTCCAATGCCGGCTCCAATTGCCAGATGATCGGGAATTCGTGCGCACGGCTGGGCGAGGTCGCGCTTTATGCCGAGTTCGCCTTCGAGGGCGCAATTATCGCCAACAATATCGTCGACAAGGCCGCCACCGGCATCTCGGTGACCAACTTCAACGACGGCGGCAGGCTTGCCGTCGTGCAGGGCAACCTTGTCCGCAACCTGTTCTTCCGCAAGGATGTCGATCCCAGAGGCAACGGCATTTCCATCGAGGCTGACACCGTCGTCAGCGGCAACGTGATCGAGAATGCTCCCGGCTTCGGCATCGCCATCGGCTGGGTCAACTATCTGCGCGACGTGAGCGTCACCGACAATCTCATCCGCAACGCTCATATCGGCATCGGCGTTTCGACCGATCCGTCGGCCGGAACGGCGCTCATCACCGACAACTTGATCACCGGATCGAAGGACGGAGCAATCCGCGCTATGGACGGCGCGACGCCAGTCGGCCCCGATCTTGTCACCGCCAGCGCCGCTTCCTATCGCAACCTCGCGGTCTATTCGAACGTGGCGCGCTAGCGGCGCACTGTCTGTGAGCCTAGACGAGCGCGAGCCCTTCAAGCGCGGCAACCGCCTGCTCAAGATCGGCGCTGGCGGTGACGCGTCCGACGCCGACGCCCCGCCAATTCAGCACCTCGCCTTTGAGCTGTTCGGCGAGGACAGATCGCGCCTGAGGGACGAGCGCGGCGAGCACTTGGGCGAGCGCCAGCTCCGCCCCGCGCTTTGCGCCGTCATCGATCTTGAGAGCAAGCCCAAGCCCAAGCTCGGGCAGCGCCGCGCAATGGACCCCTTCAGCACCGCCCTTGACGAAGGCGGAAGGCGCCAGCCCGCGCAGCACGATGGTGTCGAAGCGCTCCTCCCCGGCGACGAGCACCGGAGAGGCAAAGCAGGCGCGAACGAGCCTCTGCCCGGCGCTTGTCCGTTCGGGGCTGAGCCCCTCCCCCGTCCCCAGTCGCGCAAAGCCTTGCGCCAGAGCGCCGAGCGGCAGCGCCCAGGTCGGTACCGAGCAGCCATCGATGCCCATGCGAGCGCGGTCCAACGCGACTCCACAAGTCTCTGAAATGATTCGCGCGATCATGACCTGCAGGGGATGGTCCGGCCGCTCGTAGCCGCGTGGATCGAGCCCGAGATGGACGGTTGCCGCCAACATGCCGGCATGCTTGCCCGAGCAATTGTTATGGATGGTTTGCGGGCGCCGGCCGGCACGGATCAGCTCGCGCGTCGCGGCTTCGCTCACCGGCCAATGGGCGCCGCAGGCAAGATCGCTCTCGTCGAGCCCTGCTTTGGCAAGCAGGCTCCGCACCGCTTCGAGATGAACCGGATCGCCGCTATGGGAGGCGCATGCCACAGCAAGCTCGTCCTCGCCAAGCGCCAAGGCGTCTGCAGCCCCGCTCTCGACGAGCGGAATGGCCTGCAGCGCCTTCACGGC
>JAENXG010000202.1 GCA_016649675.1 Methyloceanibacter sp. | reverse complement strand
GCCTACCTGATCGCGCCGAGGCTGTGGAAGCTTTACTTCCGCCGTCACCCCTTCCCGGCGGAACTGGCGCGGGTGACGCAGACCTCGGACGGCCACCCCGGCGATCCGATCAACGTCGCACTGGTTGGGAGCGATGCCGAAGTCGTGCGTGGGATGAGGGCCGCCGGTTGGGTCCCGGCCGATCCGATCACCTTGGCCACCAGCGTGCGCATCGTTGCCGACTCCGTGCTGCGCCGGTCCGACGAAGATGCGCCGGTGAGCAATCTGTTTCTGTTCAGCCGCAAGCAGGATCTGGCCTTCGAGGAGCCCGTGGGCAACAGTCCGCGGCAGCGGCACCATGTTCGCTTCTGGCGTTGGGAGAAGCTCTATGAGGGCCGGCCCGCCTGGTTCGGTGCCGCGACGTTCGACGAGCGGGTCGGTCTCAGCCACACCACCGGACAGGTCACCCATCACATCGGTCCCGATGTGGATGCGGAGCGCAACCGTATCGCGGACGACCTGCAGAAGGCAGGTCTTGTCGAGTCGATCGACTGGGACGACGCCTTCCACGCCCAAACGGAAGGGCGGAATGGCGGCGGCGATCCCTGGCACACTGACGGTCGACTGATGATCGTGGTGTTGCGCGGTTCGGCCGAAGAAGCGGAAGGGTGAGTGCAATGACCGACCAGATCGGAATGAGCGGAGGGGACGCCAATGCGTAGCGAGACAGAGTCGCTGAAGGCCGGGCGCGCTTATGCGAAGGCGGAACACCGCAGCCGGGTCTGGGAGATCGTCGGCCGCGAATTGAGGAAGTTCGGCACGCTGTTTTTATATCTGGTTCTGGTGTTCGGCCTGTTCACGCTTCACCAGTGGGTGGTCCTGGCCAGCAATCACATTTCCTATGTGTTTTACGGAGCCTCGGTCATCAATGCCTTGATCCTCGCGAAGATCATGCACGTGGCAGAAGCCCTCCATTTTGGCGAGCGATTCCAGGACAAGCCCCTGGTGTTCCCCATTCTCTACCAGTCGGTCGCGTTCGGGCTGTTGCTGGTCGTTGCCTACGTGGTTGAGGAGGTGATCGTTGATCTGTTGAAGGGAAAGAGCCTGGTGCAGAGCGTGTCGGATCTCGGTGGGGGGACGCCGGCCGGGTTCTTGGCCGTGGCGGTCATCATGAGCGTCGCCCTCATTCCGTTCTTCGCCTTCAAGGAAATTCGCCGCGTTTACGGGGGCGCCGCCTTCGACTCCCTTGTTTTCAAGGCGAGAGGCGACGCCCCGAGCGGGAAGAAGCCGGCTTAGGCCGCTCCCTCAGCTTCGGTTTCCCGATACGCGCGCTGCAGGTCGGTGACGTAGTCGCGCACGATCGGCGCCGCGTCGCGCTTGCGGGCAAGCTGCATGTGAAAGACCATCTGGCTGCCGGTCAGGAACATCATCTCGGCACTCACCAAATAGAACTCCCACATGCGGCAGAAGCGCTCGTCGTACATCGCGGCGATCTTGGCGCGGTTGGCCTCGAAGCGCCGCCACCAATGGTTCAGGGTCTTGGCGTAATGGAGCCGCAGGATCTCGAGATCGGTGACCCACAGGCTCGCCTGCTCGACCGCGGTGAACACTTCCGACAGCGCCGGCGAATAGGCGCCGGGAAAGATGTATTTCCTGAGCCATGGGCCGGCCGTGCCGGGCGGGCTCATATGGCCAATCGAGTGCAGCAGCATGAGGCCGTCGTCCTCGATGAGCGCGTTCACCTTGGCGAAGAACTCGCCATAGTGGTGCACGCCGACATGCTCGAACATGCCGACCGACACGATGCGGTCGAAGCGGCCCTTGAGCTCGCGGTAATCGAGGAGCTCGAAGCGGACGCGATTGCCGAGCCCCGCTGCTCGCGCCTTCTCGTTGGACAGAGCATGCTGCTCCTTGGACAGGGTGACGCCGGTCACCTCAACCTCCGCCACCCGGCCGAGATAGAGCGCAAGATCCCCCCAGCCGCTGCCGATATCGAGGACGCGCAAGCCGGGCTTCAGATCGAGCTTGGCGGCGATCAGCCTGAGCTTGTTCTGTTGCGCCTCCTCGAGGCTCTCCTCGTCGGAGAGGAAATAGGCGCAGGAATATTGCATGCCCTCGTCGAGAAACAGGCGATAGAAAGCGTTGCCGAGATCGTAGTGGTGGGCGACGTTTCTCTGCGCCTGGCCCACGCGGTTCGCCTGCTGGAAGCGCTTCAGCCCGCGCGAGATGCGCCTGAGCACCTTCTGTAAGGGATAGGCGCCGAGCGAGAGACGGTTGATGGAGAAGAGCGTGAGGAAGTCGCGCAGCGTCCCGTCCTCGAAGCGCATTCGCCCGTCCATATAGGCTTCGCCCGCATGCAGCTCGGGATTGAAGAAGAGCTTGCGATAGAGCGAGCGGTCGGTGAGCACCATGGTGACGTGCGGCCCCGGCGCGCCGGCGAAGATGTGCACGAAACCGTCGGCATCGACCACCTTCAGCGTGCCGACGCGCACGAAGGACTTCAGCATATGCGACAGGGGAAACATGCGGATCCTCGGCTAGGCCGCGCGAGAGCGTGGCGCGCGAAGGTCTAGCTCACCGCCCGTCGATCCGCTCGCCGACGATGGCGATGGTCTGCTGATAGACGCCGGCGGCGTTCCAGCCCTGGATGGCCGCGAAGTTGGGCTCGCCTTCCTGATAGCCCGCGCCGCGCACCCAGCCGTGACCCTTCAGGAAATTGGCGGTCGAGGCGAGCGCATCGGCCTTGACGTTGAGATTGACGACGCCGTTGCCGTCGCCATCCACGCCATAGAGCAGGATGTTCTTGGGCAGGAACTGCGTCTGCCCGACCTCGCCATGCATGGCGCCGCGCGTTGAGCGGGTGAGGACGCCGCGATCGACGAGCTCGAGCGCCGCGTAGAGCTGATCGGTGAAATATTCGGTTCGGCGGCAGTCATAGGCGAGCGTGGCGACGGCCGAAAGCGTCTCCTGATTGCCCATGAACGTGCCGAACCCCGTCTCCATGCCCCAGATGGTGAGGAGCGGTCCGGGCGGCACGCCATAGCGCTTCTCGATGGCGGCGAACAGCGCGGCATTGGCGCCCTTCAGCGATTTGCCCTTGGCGGCGATGGCCGGAGCGCCGCGCTTGGCCATGAACTGATCAAGCGAGAGCTTGAAGCTGTGCTGGCCGCGATCGGCCCTGATGGTGCCGGTCGAATAGGTCGTGTCCATCAGCGCGGCGATGGCGTTCGCCCCGACGCCGCGCGCCTGGGCTTCCATAGCGAAGACCGGCTTCCAGGCTTCGAACCCGGCGCCGGTGTTGCCGCATGGGGCCGCGACGGCCGACCCGCACATGGCTGCCAGCGCTGCGGCCAACAGCGCCGCTCTGCCCAATCCTTTATCCACCCTCGAAACCCTCCGCTCTCAGCGACCCGCGCCAAGAGCCGCGCAGGACAACAATCCCCGTAGATACTCGATTGTATTCGTCCCCGTGTGACAGTTCTATCGCGCCGTTTCTCGGCTTGGCAATGTCCGTCGTCAGAGTGGAGCCGCGTTTGCGGCCCGAGCCTGCCGATGGCCAAGAGGTCATTTTTTAGTCTGCATGGAGCGCAAGGCATCGGCCATCAGCCAGCTCAGCTGCTGGGCCTGCAGCCCGAAGGTCTGCATCTGCGTTTGCGCATAGCGGCTCTGCAGCGTGAGCACTTCCTGGACGTCCTTGGCTTTGGCCAGGTCGCTGGCCAGAGCGAAGGAGCGCTCGGCGTTCTCCTTGGCGAAGCCGATGGCGCGGTCTTGCACGGATTTGAAGCCGCCCATCTGCGCGTTGAAGCCAGCCATCTGCGCGTTCCCCGGCGTCTTCGCCCAAGCGCCCATGGCCTGGGTCAGGAAATCCATGAACTGCCCGTAAGCGGCCCGCGCCTGCTCGACATTCTTCTCAGCCAGCTCGCGCAGCTCCGGCGGTATCTCGAACGAAGGGTTGTCTGCCAAGGTGTCCTCCCTAGTCGGCGTGGTGCAACGCGAGCGTAAGCCCGCTCCTGCTGACGGCACCTAGACTAATGCATTTTTGCGAAGGCAGGGGGGTTTCAGCGTGCAGGGCGCCAAGGCCGCTTGAGGGGCGTCATGGCGGCGAAGACCGCAGCCTAGGGCTGCGGCCTTCTTGACCCGCCGGGACCTGAAGACGCTAGTCCCGGTCTTAAATGATGATGCCGAGGGGTGTCAGTACCGGCAGTAACGGCGATGATGCTTCCACCAGCAGTGATGATGGTGGTGATGGTGATGATGATAGCCATAATAGTAGTAATGTGCCGAGGCGGGCGTCGGCGCGAACCCGCCGATGAGCAGGCCCAGCCCCACGGCACAGCCAATCAAAAGCCGCTGCATAATATCCTCCCTTGTTATCGATTCGAGGCGGCAAGGATCAGCGTGTTTCGCAGCGCTGACAAGGCGGCATTAAGAAGCGGCGCCGCGCGAGCGGAAGCGCGGTCCTGCTATGGGCGTTCGCCGAATGCACTTTTTGAGCCGGGAAGCGCACCTTCGGCCAGGTTCCAGCCCTGCGGATACCTAAGGCTCCACACATGTCGCGAAGACGCGGAACCCCGGAGCTTTCAGCTTCGTGTTGCTCTGCAACTCATCCCGCGCTTCCCTGCAGGCAACCTGGGTAGAGAAATCTATCACGGTCGTTGTCGCCGCACTGCCCGGCGTGCCGGACGCCCCGTATAGTGCGAATACGAGCATCCTACGCCCTTCGGACT
>JAENXG010000156.1 GCA_016649675.1 Methyloceanibacter sp. | reverse complement strand
GGGCTTCCGGCTCGCGACCTATGCCATGTGGTGGATCAGGGCGGCGATCCAGGAATACATCCTGCGCTCGTGGAGCCTCGTGAAGATGGGCACCACGGCGGCACAAAAGAAGCTCTTCTTCAACCTGCGCAAGATCAAGGGCCAGCTCAAGGCGCTCGACGAGGGCGACTTGCGGCCCGACCAGGTGAAGCGGATCGCGACCCAGCTCGGCGTGACCGAGGAGGACGTCATCTCCATGAACCGGCGACTTGCCGGCGATTCCTCGCTCAATGCGCCGGTCCGCAACGATGCCGAGAGCGGCGAGTGGCAGGATTGGCTGGTCGACGACACCATCGACCAGGAGACCGCGCTTGCCGAGTCCGAGGAGCGCGATCAGCGCCGCGGGATGCTGAACGACGCGCTCAAGGGATTGAACGCGCGCGAGCGCCGCGTGTTCGAGGCCCGCAGGCTGTCAGACGAGCCCCTTACGCTTGAGGAGCTTTCGAGCGAGTTCGGGGTGAGCCGCGAGCGTATTCGCCAGATCGAGGTGCGCGCCTTCGAGAAGGTGCAGCGCGCAGTGCAGAAGGCCGCCATCGCCTCCGCGCAGCCCGAGCACGCGCTGCCCGGGTAAGCTCGACGCCGTCCCAAGACTCCGGGCTTGGTTGCTGTCTTCAATCAATCGTTGCCACGCCGATCGCGGGCCACTACCCCTCACCCTTTCCGCCATGCGACCTTGCGCGAACTGCGCAAGATCGCGGCGAAAAGCCCTCTCCCCAAGGGGAGAGGGGACATCGTGGCGCTGCGGCAATCTCCAACCCCTCTCCCCACGTGGGAGAGGGTGGCTCGCCGCCAAGCGGCGAGCCGGGTGGAGGGGGCGAAAAGAGACGAGATGAAGCAGCTCAGCGTTAGCGGAGTGGAGATCGCCTATCTCGATGAGGGCAAAGGTCCCTCCGTCATCATCGGCCATTGCTCGAGCGCCTCCCACAAGGAATGGCTGCCGCTGATCGAGACGCTTCAATCCGATTGGCGCGTGCTTGCCCCCGACTTCATCGGCTATGGACGATCCGGCCCGTGGCTCGCCACGGAGCCCTTCAGCACCGATGCCGATGTGAAGGTGCTGCTGGCCATCGCCAAGAAGGCTAAAGGCCCGCTTCACCTCGTCGGCCATTCTTACGGGGCGGCTTTGGCGCTCGAAGTCGCGCGCACGCTCGGGTCCCGCGTGAAAAGCCTCACGCTGGTCGAACCCGTCTCCTTCCAGCTCTTGCGGCAGGAGGGCCGGCCCGAATGGGCCGAGGTCGAGCAGCTCGGCATCGCGGTGCTGGGGCCCGTCGCCAAGGGCGACGACCGCGCCGCGGCGGCGGCTTTCATGAGCTATTGGTTGGGCCGCTGGCGCTGGTGGCTGTCGCCGGAGCGTTTCAAGGCCGCGATCGCCGCGACCATCCCGAAGGTAGCGCTTGAATTCACCATCGCCATCGAGGCGCCGACGACCCTCAAGGACTACGCCGAGATCACCGCACCCACCCTGCTGATCAAAGGCAGCAAGACGCGGGCGCCCACCCGCGCCGTCGTCGACCTGCTGGCGGCAACGCTGCCGAACGCCACGCTCAAGAGCCTAAAAGGCGCGGGCCATATGAGCCCCTTCACTCATCCCGCCGAACTGAACCGTTTGATCCTCGACCATCTCGTTTCTCACCGGTGATGGGCGCGACCTCTTCGTCCAGCTCTTTCACATCGCGGGCGAACAGCTCTTCGAGCTCGACTGCGGCGGTCAGCGCGTTGGCGCGCACCTTCTCGGTATCGGTATAATATTTGTAGTCGTCGAAGAGGCGCTTCTCGTCCTGCCGCTTGAAGGTCTCCAAGAGTCGTTTCACCTCGGCCGGGCTGAGGCCTAAGCCGCGCAGCAGCTTCCTGGTCAATTCGAGCGCGGAGAGGAAGGTCTCGCGCTCGATGATGGTGACGCCAAGATCCATGAGCTTATGCACGTGGATGCGGTCGCGCGCGCGGGCATAGATCGGCAACTCGGGAAAATTCCGGCGCACCATCTCGGCGACCCTGATCGAGTTGTCGACACTGTCGATGGCGAGCACGAAGGCGAGCGCCTTGTCCGTCCCTGCCGCGCGCAAGATATCGAGCCGCCCGGCGTCGCCGTAATAGATCTGGGCCCCGAAGCGCTTCACGAAATCCACCTGCTCGATATTAGAATCGAGCGCGGTAAACGGGATGCGCCGGGCACGGAGCACGCGCGCCACGATTTGCCCGAAGCGGCCGAAGCCCGCGACGATCACGTGCCGCTCGCTGCCCGGCGGCATCTCGTATTCCGGCGGCTCCGGCTTGAGGGCGCGGGCCACCGCCTCGTCGATAAGGAGAAGCACCGGCGTCGCCGCCATCGACATCGTCACGGCGAGCGTGAACAGATTGGCCATGGGCTGGTCGATGACGCCCTGCAGCGCGCCCGCCCCGAACAGCACGAAGGCGAACTCGCCGCCTTGACTGAGCACGAGACCGAGACGCCTTGCGGCGGCGCCGTCGAGCCCCCACCAGCGGCCGAGCAAATAAAGAATGGCGGCCTTGAGGACTACGAGGCCGGCGACGATTGCCGCGAGCTCGCCGGGCTTGGCGACCAGCACGCCGAGGTCGATCGACATGCCGACAGCGATGAAGAATACGGCGAGCAGCAGCCCCTCGAAGGGGGCGATGTCGGCCTCGATCTGATGGCGGTACTCCGAATCGGCGAGGAGCGCGCCGGCGATGAAGGACCCGAGCGCTGGCGACAGGCCCGCGACCTGCATGATGAGCGCCACGCCCACCACCGTCAGGAGCGCGCTTGCGGTCATGGCCTCGCGCACGCCCGTGGCCGCCACGAACCGGTAGAGCCGGCTCAAGAGAAAGCGCCCCGCCACGATCACGCCGAGAATCGTAAGGATGGCCAAGACGGCGCTGCTGATGTCCATGGCCGGCTTGGCGCCGCCAAGGGCGAAGAGCGGCACGAGCGCAATGAGCGGGATCGCCGCGAGGTCCTGGAACAGCAGCACGGAGAAGGCGAGCCTGCCGTGGCGTGTGTTGATCTCGCCCTTCTCTTCCAGGATCTGGAGCGCAAAGGCGGTCGAGGACAGCGACAGGGCAAGGCCGATGAACAGCGCCTGACCGGTGGCGAGGCCAAGCGCCATGCCGATTGCGCCAAGCACCACCGCCGTGGCGACAAGCTGGGCGGCGCCGAGGCCGAAGATCGCCGAGCGCATGGCCCACAGACGGACCGGGCGAAGCTCAAGCCCGATGACGAACAGCAGCATCACCACGCCGAACTCGCCGAAATGCATGAGCTTGCCCACGTCGTCGAGGGCGTAGAGGGGCCCCAGCACGTAGGGGCCGATGACGACGCCGAGGGCGAGATAGCCAAGAACCGAGCCCATGCGCAGGAAGCGGCCGAGCGGCGCGGCGATGGCGGCTGCGGCAAGGAACACCGCCACCTGAATCAATTGCGCCGTCACCATTGTCCTGCTCGTACCTCCTCGAAATTGGGTAGCACGCGAGCGGAAACTGAACTAGCCAAGAGCCGACAACTCACGGCGAAAATGAGCATGGCCGGGACCAGCCCAGCCATGCAGAAGCGTACCAATAATGAGAAATCAGACGGCTAGCGCGGAACCCAGAGATTGACGAACGGCGCCCTCACCCAAGTCCCGGCACGGCCGCTATAGACACGCGCGAATGGCGCGGCCACCCACGTGTCCCGGCGGGTGTCCACCTCGGTGAAGGGCGCGCGCACATAGTGGTCGCGACGCCAGCGGCGCTTGGCGTAATAGTCGACCGTCTGGAGGTCGGAGACCTGCGCCGGCTTGGCGACGACGCCGGGCGCGGCAGACCCTGCCGCGGGCAGAAGCGCAACCGCTGCCAAAAACGAAGCTGCAAGACCAAGACCGGCAAGTCGCGTGGACATTCCAATTCTCCTTCGAGCTTGCGACCGTTGTCCGCCCGCATTCGCTTGCCGACAATGTGGCGAGACCCCGCCAACCATGCAAGCTCAAACTAGAGCCAGCCTTTGCGTTTGAAATAAATGTAAGGCAACACCGCCGCCAGGACCATCAGGATCAGTGCAATCGGATACCCGAGCATCCAATTGAGCTCCGGCATGTGATGGAAGTTCATGCCGTAGATCGAGGCAAGCAGCGTCGGCGGCAGGAACACGACGGCCGCCACCGAGAAGATCTTGATGATGTCGTTCTGCTGGATGTTGATCATGCCGAGCGTGGCGTCGAGCAGGAAGATGATCTTCCCGGACAGAAAGGTGGCGTGATCCGTCAGCGAGTTGACGTCCCGCGCCGCGGTGCGGATGCGCGCCTGCAGGAGCTTGTCCTCCTTCCGCTCATTGGCGGCGTGGGCGAGAAAGGTGAGCAGGCGTCCGAGCGAATGGGCGCTTTCGCGCGCCTTGGAGGCGACCTCCCCCTCGCGTCCGATCGCGCGCAAGAGCACATCGAAGCGGCGCTGTCGCGAGGCGACGCCGCCTTTGATCTCGAAGATCGAATGGGACAGCGCATCGACCTCGCCTTGGATGCGCTCGATGAAGTCGGCAAGCCGGTCGATGATGGTCTCGATCAGTCCGATCAGAACGGCGCTTCCGCTCTTCAGGTCGGGCTCTGACCGGTTGCAGCGGGCGGCGAAGATGGTGAAGGCGCGCGGTTCGGCATAGCGCACGGTGATGAGACGGTTGCCGGCGAGGATGAAGCTGATCGGCGTGGTCTTCGCCTCGGCCTGATCGCTCAGGTAGAGCGCCGTCGCCGTCATGAAATGGGCGCCGTTCTCCTGATAGAGGCGGCTCGAGACCTCGATCTCCTGCTGCTCCTCCCGCGTCGGCACGTCGAGCTTGAGCGCCTTCTCGACCTTTGCCTCCTCTGCCTGGGTGGGATTGAGGAGATCGATCCAAACCGCCTGCTCGGTGATCCTCGGCTGGCCGGTCTGCGGCTTGAGCTCGGCCGATTTGTACTCGTAGATGGTGATCATCGGATCTTCCTGAGCCCGGGTCGCCCGAGGGAGTGATCCCGCTCCCTTCAGCCGGGGGCGACCTTATACCAGCGCCGCCAGGTTGCCACTGAGACAATGCGGCCCAGCCGAACCGGAAAGGTCATAGGAAGCCCGAATTGCAAGCTCGGGTCAGTTCTTCTGCACGATGCAGGCGCCGCCGATGGAGCGTAGCTGACCGCACAGCTTGGCAGCGTCGTCCCGGCTGTCGGCCCCGATCTGCACCATGTACATATAGCGGCGGCCGCGGCTCAAATTTCGCTCCGGCAGAACGAAGGGGTCTCGGTCGGCAAGCACCGATGCGTACTTTCCCCTAAGCCGGCCGAACTGGGCGAGCGCCTTGGCCTTGGAGAAGGCGGTTGAGACATGGACGCCCCACGGCCGCCAAGCCCCGCTCGCGGTCAAGGGCTCGGTCTCGTATACCGCCCGCACCACCAGCGGCGCGAGCTTGCGGCAGGAATCCTGAACCTGATCGCCCGCATTTTTAAGCGCATCGGGAAGCTCGGTCTCGGCGAGTTTCCATTCGTCGGCGGCGCGGCCGGTGACGAAGAGCACATAGGCCTCAGTCTCCCCCGGCAACCCGCCCTTCCCCGCCAACCACCACCGCACCCGCTCCTCGCCGGCGTTATAGGCGGCGGCGGCAAGGCCGAAATTGCCGAACTCCTGGCGAAGATCAGCGAGCAGGCTTGCCGAATGGATGATCGCCGACTTCGGCTCGAAAGGATCGTCGAGGCCGCGGTCCGACGCCGTGCCAGGCATGAATTGGGCGATGCCTTGCGCCCCTTTGGGGCTCACGGCTTGCGGATTGAAACGGCTCTCCCGCCAGATCAGGCGCACGAAGGGCATCGGCGGCAAGCCCCTCACCTCGGCCTGCTG
>JAENXG010000466.1 GCA_016649675.1 Methyloceanibacter sp. | reverse complement strand
GACTGGAGGATGTCCTCGCCCTGGATGTAGAGGCCCTTGAACGAGCCGTCGACCGCGGCATCCATCATGTTGGGAATGCGCAGGCCCGGCTCTTCATCGAGCGGCCGTCCCCACAGCGCCTCGAACATGGCGCGGGTGGCGTCATCGGAGACATGGCGGTAGCCGGAGAGCTCGTGCGGGAAGGAGCCCATATCGCACGAGCCTTGCACGTTATTCTGCCCGCGCAGCGGGCTCACGCCGACGCCCTCGCGGCCGATATTGCCGGTGGCCATGGCGAGATTGGCGATGGCCATCACCGTGGTCGAGCCTTGGCTATGCTCGGTGACGCCGAGCCCGTAATAGATGGCGCCGTTGCCGCCGGTGGCGTAGAGCCGCGCCGCGCCGCGGATCTGTTCGGCCGGGACGCCTGAGACTTTCTCCACCTCTTCCGGGCTGTGGCGCGGATCCGACACGAACGCCGCCCAATCCTGGAACTCGTCCCAATCGCAGCGCTCCCGCACGAAGGCCTCGTTGACCAGCCCCTCGGTGACGATGACATGGGCAAGCGCGGTGACCACGGCGACATTGGTGCCGGGCTTGAGCGGCAGATGATAGTCGGCCTCGATATGGGGCGAGCGCACGAGGTCGATGCGGCGCGGATCGAGGATGATGAGCTTGGCGCCCTCTCTGAGTCGCTTCTTCATACGCGAGGCGAACACCGGGTGACCGTCGGTCGGATTGGCGCCGATGATCATGATCACGTCGGAATATTCGACGGAGTCGAAATCTTGCGTGCCGGCCGAGGTGCCATAGGCGGTCTTCAGCCCATAGCCGGTGGGCGAGTGGCACACCCGCGCGCAGGTATCGACATTGTTGTTGCCGAAGGCCGCGCGCACGAGCTTCTGCACGAGGAACGTCTCCTCGTTGGTGCAGCGCGAGGAGGTGATGCCGCCGACCGAGGCAGGGCCGTATTTCGCCTGGATGCGCTTGAACTCCGACGCCGCATAGCCGATCGCCTCGTCCCATGACACCTCGCGCCACGGATCGGTGATCTTGGCGCGGATCATCGGCTTCAGGATGCGGTCTTTGTGGGTGGTATAGCCGAAGGCGAAGCGGCCCTTGACGCAGGAATGGCCGCGGTTCGCCTTGCCGTCTTTGTAAGGCACCATGCGCACCACTTCCTCGCCGCGCACCTCCGCCTTGAAGGCGCAGCCGACGCCGCAATAGGCGCAGGTGGTGACCACGGAATGCTCGGGCGTGCCGATCTCGATCACGCTCTTCTCGTTCAGCGTCGCCGTCGGGCAGGCCTGGACGCAGGCGCCGCAGGAGACGCATTCGGACTCGAGGAAGGACTGCTCCATGGAGGGCGACACCACCGAGTCGAAGCCGCGGCCGGCGATGGTCAGCGCGAAGGTGCCTTGCACCTCCTCGCAGGCCCGCACGCAGCGCGAGCAGACGATGCATTTCGAAGGCTCATAGGTGAAATAGGGGTTCGAGGTATCGATGCCGGGATTGGGATGGCGGGCGCCGTCATAGCCGTAGCGCACCTCGCGCAGGCCCACGGCGCCGGCCATGTCTTGCAGCTCGCAATCGCCATTGGCCGAGCAGGTCAGGCAGTCGAGCGGGTGCTCGGAGATATAGAGCTCCATCACCCCCTTGCGGAGCCGCTTCAGCCGGTCGGTCTGGGTGTGCACCACCATGCCTGCGGCAACCGGCGTGGTGCAGGAGGCGGGGGTGCCGTTGCGGCCCTCGATCTCGACGAGACAAAGCCGGCAGGAGCCGAAGGCCTCGACCATGTCGGTGGCGCACAGCTTCGGGATCTGCGTGCCCATGTCCATGGCGGCGCGCATGATGGAGGTGCCTTCCGCCACGCTCACCTTGACCCCGTCGATGGTGACATTGACCATCGTCTTGGACTTGGAGGCCGGTGTTCCGTAATCGATTTCCTCGACCATCGACATGTCGCGTTTCCTTATTCAGCAGCTTCGAGGCGCTTTTTATCGGCGCCGAAATCCTCGGGGAAATGGGTGAGTGCGCTCATCACCGGGTAGGGGGTAAACCCGCCCAGCGCGCAAAGCGATCCAAGCTTCATGGTGTTGCAGAGATCTTCGAGCACGATCAGGTTCGCGGTGCGCTCCTCG
>JAENXG010000583.1 GCA_016649675.1 Methyloceanibacter sp. | reverse complement strand
GCTCAGCATGATCCCGGCGCTCACCCTCGTTGCAGTCAATGCCCCGGCCGGACGGCGCGCCACCTGGTTCGCGCTGATGGCATCCTTGATGAATGTGGCGCTGGTGGCAGGAGCGCTGCAGACCAAATACTTGAACTACCTCTTCGAGGTCGGCCGCGGCTCTTACGCCGATCTTCCGGCGCTCACCATCGCCGCCGTGACCATCGGCTTCATCGTGCCGGTCGTCGGCATCCTCGCCTTCGGCAAGCGAGCGACCTGACGACAAAAGCGCGCATAGCGGGCAGGAATATTCGGCAATTAAAGCCAGAATAGTTCCTGCCTTTCCTTCATGTCTTGCCGGGCAAGATTGGAAACGCTTCTCGCATCCCTTGGGCTAGCCTTCGCTCGCCATCGAGGCAGCCAAGGAAGCTCCCGCAAGAAGGTGAGTGAAGTCCCTGAGCTTTGGATGGTTCTGGAGTCCATCTTGCTCACGTGTACCCTTTGATCATTTCCAATTCTCCCGGTGCCCATTCCTCGGGACGGATCGCGAGCCGCGCGCGTTCCATGCGAACAAGCTGGTTCGCCGGGGCCTTTGTCGCGTTGGCGGCGTTTGCCGGGCTCATCGCTTTCGGCGCCCGCGCCGCCGATGAACCCGCGGCACCTCCCGCCCCCGGCACGCCGCCGGTGGTGAAGATCGTCATCCACTATCTCGGCAAAGCCTATGACGATCCGCCGCCGCTCTCGCTGGTCGATCCCATCCTCACCGACAACGGCGTGCAGGGCGCGCGCCTTGCCATCGCCGACAACAACGAGAGCGGTGCATTCCTCGGCCAGGAATATGATCTCGTCGAGGACATCTTACCGGCCGACGGCGACGTCGCCGCCGAGGCTAAGGAGATCCTGAAGGACGGCCCCGCCATCATCATCGCCGATCTCGAGTCAGGGCGAAGGACTTGCTGGCGGTTGCCGATCTGCCCGAGGCGAAGGACTCCATCATCTTCAACATCCGCGTCAGCGACGATGTGCTCCGCCAGGAGCAATGCCGGTTCGACGTTTTCCATGTGGCGCCGAGCTCTTCCATGCGCGCCGACGCCCTTGCCCAATATCTCATCTGGAAGAAGTGGCCGAAATGGTTCGTGCTCAAGGGCACCGCGCCTTCCGACAAGGACTATGACGCTGCGGTGGAGCGTGCGGCCGGCCGCTTCGGCGGCAAGATCGTCGAGCAGCGCGAATATACCTTCGACACCGCCAATCCGCGCACCGACTCAGGGCATCAGCAAATTCAGACGCAAATGCCTGAAGTCACGCAAGGCGCTCCCGAGCACGACGTGGTGTGGGTGGTCGACACGACGGAGCGCGTCGAGCCCGAGGGCATGGGGGTCAGCCCGGATTCGAAATTCACGGTCGCCACCTCGGAATCGACGAGCATGGCGCATGTGATCGACAACGCCACGCAGAAGCTCGTCGCCAACGTGCTCGTCGACACGCGTCCACGCGAGGCCAAGTTCACCCCCGACGGCAAACAGGCCTGGGTC
>JAENXG010000381.1 GCA_016649675.1 Methyloceanibacter sp. | reverse complement strand
ATTCTGATCGCATGCCTCGTTTCCGCGCATGTGGTAGGCGGATATCTGATTGAATTTCCCTTCCGGCGCCTGGTGGAAGAGAGCTTCCTGATCCTGGGCTGGGTTGCAAATTGGAGGCCGCTCGAAATTTTTCTCTATGACTGGTGGCCGCTGGTGCGTCGGCGTGATTTGTACCGTCGCCTTTCTCAGGCGGCGGTGAAGACCAGGCCATATCCGAACGGCCAAATTGAGCGCGGATAGGCCGAAGAACCCCTTTGGGATTGGGATTCGCTGACATGGATCCAGGCTCGAGCCCGTTACTCACTGACCTTTACCAACTCAATATGATCGAGGCCTATCTGGCCTATGGCGAGACCAAGACCGCGGTCTTCGAGCTGTTCGTGCGCAAGCTGCCGGCACGGCGCGGCTTCCTGGTTGCCGCCGGTTTGGAGCAGGTGCTCGAGTTCCTGGACGAGTTGCGCTTCTCGGAAGACGAGATCGACTGGCTGAAGCGGACCGGCAGGTTCGGCGCGTCCACCCTCGACTATCTCGCCCAACTCCGCTTCTCAGGCGACGTCCATGCCTTGCCGGAGGGTACGGTGTTCTTCGCCAACGAGCCGATCTTGCGCGTGACGGCGCCGCTGCCCGAGGCGCAGCTCGTCGAAGCGCGCCTCATCAATATCGTGCATTTTCAATCGCTGATCGCGTCCAAGGCGGCGCGTTTGGTACTCGCCGCGCCCGGCAAACTGCTCGTCGACTTCGGCGTCAGACGCGCGCACGGGGCCGAGGCTGGGCTCATGGCCGCGCGTGCGAGCTACATCGCTGGCTTCGCCGGCACCGCGACGGTACTCGCCGGCAAGATGTTCGATATCCCGCTCTTCGGCACCATGGCGCATTCCTACATTCAGGCCCATGATGATGAGGCGGTCGCCTTCGAGCAGTTCGCCCATGCGCGGCCGCAAGATCTCGTGTTGCTGATCGACACTTACGACACCGAGGCGGCGGCGAGGAAGGTCGTGGCTCTGGCGCCGCGGCTCAAGGAAGCGGGCATTACGATCCGTGGCGTGCGCCTCGATAGCGGTGACATGATCGAGCTGTCCAAAAGCGTGCGGTGCATTCTCGACGACGGTGGTCTCGCTCAAGTAACGATCTTTGCCAGCGGCGGCCTCGAAGAGGATCAGCTCATGGCCATGGCCAAAGCCAATGCGCCGATTGAGGGCTTCGGCATCGGTACAAGTCTGACCACATCCTCCGATGCCCCGGCCCTCGACTGTGCCTACAAGCTCCAAGAATATGCCGGACTGCCGCGCCGCAAGCATTCGACCGGAAAGGAGACTTGGCCGGGCCGCAAGCAAGTTTGGCGGCACTATGGGCCGGACGGCCGCATGGCGAGCGATACGCTCTCGGTAGAAACTGACGAGCAACCTGGAGAGCCGCTAATCCACCAGGTCATGCACGCAGGCAAACGCCTCGGCGCTGGACCGACGCTCAGCGAAATCCGGGCACGCGCCGCCCGCGAGTTCGAGCTGCTGCCGGAGCCTTTGCGCAAGCTCGAACCGGGTGCGACCTATCCCGTCGAGGTGGGAGAGGCGTTGAGCGGTCTTGCGGCGGAGTTCGACCGCCATCTGAGCCAACAGGAGCGGAAGCCCGCATGACGAAGAAGCTTGCCGTCGGCAAAGGCGATGTCTTGGTCGTGGTCGACATCCAGAACGATTTCTGTCCGGGCGGAAGCCTTTCGGTCCCGCACGGGGATGAGGTCGTGCCGCTGATCAATCGTCTCGCAGAGCACTTTGAGCATGTCGTGCTCACTCAGGACTGGCACGCGCCTGACCATTTGTCCTTCGCATCGGCCCATCCCGGGAAGCAGCCGTACAAAACCGTCATGCTCCCTTACGGCGCCCAGATCCTATGGCCCGACCACTGCGTCCGAGCGACCCGTGGCGCCGAATTCCATAAGGACTTGCAGGTCCCCCACGCGGCGCTCGTGCTGCGCAAAGGCATCCATCGGACGATCGATTCCTATTCGACCTTCTATGAGAATGACCGCACGACTCCCACCGGCCTCGTGGGTTACCTGCGCGAGCGCGGCTTCAGCCGCGTTTTCCTCGCGGGGCTCGCCTTAGATTTCTGCGTTCGCTACTCGGCGGAAGATGCCTATCGCGAGGGATTCCAGGTGGTCATCATCGAGGATGCGTGCCGCGGGATCGATGTCAACGACTCGATGGCCGCCACGCGCGAAAGCTTCAGCATGCTCGGCATCGCATGCACCGTCGCCGAGGCCGTGGGCTGATCCGCATGGAAGGTCGGTATGGAATAAGCAAAGGCGGGGCGTAAGCAGCCCCTAGGCTTCGGTACCTTGCAACCGAAGCGCATCGAAGAGAACTTGTGAGCACGCTCTCACTCTAGGTCCGTCATGCGGCGCTATTGTACCCCAGCCTGATCAATGGTCGGTTCGGAGATCCCGCGCTTTTCGTAGGCGCGCAGTTCGAAGGCGAGAATCCTGTTCGACCTGGAGATATTACAGCTTTGCCGCCGCGGAACATCCGCCGCATCGAGCATGTTTTTGTCTCTCATGCCCATATCGACCACTTTATCGGCTTCGATCTTCTATTGCGGGTGCTGGTCGGGCGAGAAGCGACGGTGAAGCTCTAT
>JAENXG010000406.1 GCA_016649675.1 Methyloceanibacter sp. | reverse complement strand
GAAGCGCTTGGAGCAAACGGAGCTCGCCGCACGGGCATAGGCGGCCGCACGCTTTGCCTCGAAATCGCGACGGGTCAGGGCGACCTCCTCGTCCTCGGGATGGGCCATGGTCAGCGGTTGCAGCACGTCGGCCGCAAAGACATCGAGATCGCGCGCCGGCCCGAGCTCCTGCGTGATCCATTTGAGCTCGGCCTTGATCTTGGCCAAGTCCTTGTCGGCGATCACATCGGCAAAAAGAGAGATGGCGGCGCGGAGACGCCTGAGACCGACACGCATCTGGTGCAACGCCTCGGCGTGGCCTTCACACATCGCCGGCGCATTGGCGATGATCTGCTTGAGGCAGCTCTGGGCAATGGCGCGGAAGGCATCCCCGCTCCGCATCTTCGGTCCGATGTGGATCTCGGCAGCCTTCTCCGCCTCATGCTTGCCGTCTTCGAGCAGCTCATAGCCGCGCTCTGCCTTGGTCTTTACGGCAAGCCTGAGCGGCACGGTCTTGGACAGGATGCGGGCGAGGCGAAACAGCTCCGCCGTCTCGCCCCGCTTGAGCTCAAGCTCAAGCTCCGAGATTTGGCGCCGGCGCGTTCCTGCCACGATCTCGCCCTGGTCAATGGCGACCTCGATCTCGGTGCCGCCATGCTCGATAAGGTAACTCTTCCGCCTGATGCGGGTCTCGAACAGCGGCCGCAAAGACGCGCGGACCTCAGGCGTCAGGAGCGGCGCAAGCGCCGTGCCCTCGCCCGCGTCAAGATCTGGGGCCGGGCCGGCGATCTCCCTCTCCCATTCGAGGCGTTCGAACAGCTCGGTTTCGCTCTTGGCGGTCTTGACCGTCTGCACGTAGCGGCCGCCGCCGTCACGAACGCGCAAGAACACGCGCGCATTGCGAAGCGCGAAGTCGGGAGTATCGAAATAGGTCGAGATCAGATCCCGCTGTTGCGGTGGGGCAAGCGTCGCTTCGAGCGCGGGATGGGACATGATCCGCGCGGCATCGGCGGGATTGAGCTCGAGCTTGAGCTCCACCTCCCTCGATTGGTGCGCAGGCTCACGAGCGGCCACTGTCACTTCTCCGTTGCTCGGTGGCGCCCTGGAAGCGCCGCCAGGGTGGCGCGACGACATGATGGATTGCCAAAGCGAATAGGACGCCGATCGCTAAAGCCCAGCTGGCAGCCCGACGATCAGCCCACGGCGACAGAGCCAATATCTCACTGTCACAATCAAGCCTGATTCCTGCGCGATGCGCCGCGCGCTTCGGCGCGTAGTGCATGCCATTAAGATTTGCGAAAGCTCATTCCGCCAAGGCCAACGCAGCCTGATCTTGATGCTCGGCAGCATCAGCGCGCCAGGCTTCGATCTCGGCCAAGGCTGCTTCGGGCCGCTCCGTCGCGATCTCGCGCTGGCCGATAAAGACCTCGCCGGTATCGCCGTCGATTGAGATCCAGTCCCCCTCTTCAATCGGCGCACCATCGATCTCGGCGCGACGGGCTGCAACATCCACGTCCAGTCCGGCACAGCTCACGACGCAGGCCTTGCCCATCTGACGCGCGATCAACGAGGCGTGCGCCGTGCGTCCACCCATCGCCGTGAGAGCACCGGACGCGGCGGCAAGGCCGGCGACATCTTCCGTGTCGATGTCCGGCCGAACGAGGATCACCTTGTCGCCGGTGGACGCGAGCCGTTCGGCGGTCGCGGCGTCGAAGGCGGCGCGCCCCACGGCGACACCACCGGCAGCTCCAATGCCGCGCCCCACAGGCGAGGCGCTTCCGGCAAAACGCTCAACCGTCAGGTTGCGAAGATCGAGACTGCTCAGATGCCGCAGAGCCTCTTGCGAGGAATAGAGACCCTCATGGACGAAGTCGACGGCGATACGCAGCGCCGCTCGCGCGGTGCGTTTGGCCGCACGGCTTTGCAGGATCCACAAGCGTCCGTCTTCGATGGTGAACTCGACGTCCTGCACGTCTTTGAATTCCTGCTCGAGCCGCGCCAGGTAGCCGCGGAGCTCGGCAGCGACGGCGGGAGCCGATTGGGAAAGCTCCTTCTCCGTCTGCGGGCGGCGCCGGCCTGAGACCACGTCCTCGCCTTGCGCCTCAAACAGCACGTCGATCACTGGATCGGGGGCGCCGGTAGAAGGGTCGCGCGAGAAGGCGACGCCCGAACCGGATGAGGTTCCTCGATTGCCGAACACCATGGCCTGGACCATGACGGCGGAGCCTTTGAGGTCTTCGTAGCCCTCCAAGCGGCGATAGGTGCACGCCCGGTCGCCCATCCAGGAGCGATAGACCGCGCGCGAAGCTGCGGTCAGCTGGTCCACCGGATCGTCGGCAATTTCCTCGCCTTCGTCGCTGATGAGGCCTTCATAGATGTAGGCCAGCCGCTCCAGAGCCTCGCTGTCGAGCTCACGGTCGCTTGCGGCGCCCTCGGCGGTGATCAACGCGTCACACTTCGCGCGGAAAGGATCTGGATCAAGGCCAAGCACGG
>JAENXG010000182.1 GCA_016649675.1 Methyloceanibacter sp. | reverse complement strand
TTGACCAGATTTGCCGGAATCATCTATCGATTGTCCCTTGGTCTCATGCCGCGCCGGTCCCACGGAGAGGGGTTTATGATAAGCCGCAGTGCCGCCGGGCTCCTCTTCAGTCTGCCACTCGCCTTTGGCCTCTCGGTGGACCCCGTGCTTGCCCAAGACGGCGGGACCACCGTGGCCAAGAGCCCTGCCACCACCACTACCGGCTCGGTCACCCCGCAAACTCCGCAGAGCCTCACGGAGCCCCAAGACGAGCTCCGCCCTTCGCTCGGGGATGATGGTTCGCCTACCGGCGCAACGGCTCCCTCGGACGAGATCACCCCCGCTGCCATGGACGAAGGCGCCGGCTGGGAAGCCGCGGTCGAGGCCGCGCAGGCGGCCACGCCCCTGATCGGACCCGAGCAGGCCCAGGCGGTTCAGCGCATCAACGACTATTTCAACAACATCACCAATCTGCAGGGCAGCTTCGAGCAGGTCGATTCAGCCGACAAGCGCTCGACCGGCCGCTTCTATGTGCAGAGGCCGGGGAAGATCAGATTTGACTATGCGCCGCCTAGCGCGCTGCGCATCGTGGCCGATGGAAATTTCCTCGCCATCGAGGACTCGGATTTGAAGACCGTCGAGAAATATCCCATTCAATCGACGCCGTTCCGCCTGCTGTTGGGCGATGCCGTGGATCTTGGTCGCGATGCGCGCATCGTTGGCGTCGAAACCCAGGAGGGAACGCTTACCATCTCGCTTGAGGACAAATCGGGGGACGCGGCAGGCAGCATCCAGCTCCTCTTCGATAACGGCGCGGAACTCAAGCTGAAGCAGTGGCTGATCACCGACGCGCAAGGCTTGACCACCAAGGTCACAGTCAACGACGTGGTCTCGGGACGAAAGGTCGCGGCCGATTTCTTCACCTCGACGGAGACCTTCCAGCCCTTCCGTTAGAGCCAAGAACTGGGCGTTTCGGGCTGACGGACAACCCAGCCACCCCCTCCTCCAGACGCTTTTCGGCCAAGAGAAAACTGGGCAGAATCAAAGGCCTGGCTCATCGCCTCGGCCCTCGTTTACGCCGCGTTAAATTTTTCAAAGGGCCGCAGTTGAAATCGGCCTGAAACCTACTTATCTTTGGGCGCAGAAGCGAACCATATCGTTTTACATCGGTAGTGCCCCCCGTCTAGCCGAAGATGTGGTTCGTCTCGCGCCGGCTTCCCTCCCGGCGCACGCGCGAAGAAAAAACGCGCTTCTGGGCGCCCAACCACGCGCAGCGGTTGGGCGCCTTTTCTTTGGGGATTGTATACTTCACAAACCCGAATTGTGGACAGCGACGCCCGCTGAGGTTGCACAGCCACGAATCGGAGTAAAATCGTCCCAAGCGAAGGCCCCCTGCGCCTTCCGTGGCCAGCTTCTCATTTGCTCAGTCGAGAACCTTTTTGAAGTTCGGCCTTTGTCATAGGTCGATTCTCCGCTTGTGGCCGTTGATAAACCGTTGATTTGTGTGTTGATTTCAAGCCACATTGTGATATTTGGGATACAGTGATGGGATCTCCCTCGCCCCATCACCGGGTTCCCCCTAAGAGGAACCGAAGAAGCCCCGCGTCCCCCCCGTCGCCGGGGCTTCTTCATTTCAGGTCGCGAGCGTGCGAATAAAATAGGCGGTGGGCTTTGACACCCACCGCTTTTTCAAATTCGCTAAGAGCGAACTACTGTGCTTTTGCGCATGTCTTTTTGGCGTCGTCCCACTTCATGCCCGCCTTCTCACAGTCGGCTTTGTTCTTGGGAGCGTCAGCAGCAAGCGTGGGAGCGACAAAGGAAATCGCAAGGCCCAATGCAACGATCATCGTAACAAGACTCTTCATGGGTGATCTCCGTGGTGATTTTGCCGGAAACCGGCAACCACACCCTAAGACAAACCCATGGCTAGGAATAGGTCACTTTGACGATTTTTTAGGCGTTGTATTCTGCGGTTTCGGCGGCGCAGGCTTCGCGATCTTCCTTAGCCGCTCCTCAAAAGCGGCCTCGCTTTCGTCACAGCCAAGCTCGCGGGCCTTGTTTATAAAAGCTCCAGACATTGCGGTAATCGTTCTCTGCCGTCACCCCCTTGGTTGGGAGCCCCGGTCGTCCACCTTGGCCGCGGCTTCTTCTTAACTCATGACAAAATGTTCATGGTCCAGGGGGTTGTTCTCAACTTAAGAAGTGTTATGTGTGCACTGTGATGGGATATCCCTCCCCGTCACTTAGTCCCCCCAAAGGACTCGAAAAAGCCCCGTCCCCCCCGTCGGGGCTTTTTCATTTTGCGGTGCGCTTCGCCTTCGGTTTGGCATTCTCACTGTCGTCGGCGCACCGGTGAAGGTGCTTCTCGCTGCAAGCTTGGCTTCGTCTTGACGAACGCTCCGGCTCATCTCGCCGGAGTATCCTGTTTACGCTGTGGCAAATCGCCTAGCCTCTCCGCTCCAAGAAGTGATATGCCGCTTGAGTGATGGGTTCCCTCCCCATCACTGTTCCCCCCAAAAGGAACCGAAGAAGCCCCGTCCCCCCGTCGGGGCTTCTTCTTTTATCTGCCACCCTGTCCGTGTTGTGATGATCTTGTAACAAAGTCTCGCTAGCGTCGCTTTGTCTTGTTGCCTGCTACATCTGCCAGCCTCGGTCGGGGCATCGCCTCTCGACCGGGGTTTTTCACGTCAAGGTATCAAATGACATTCAGGCTGGTGCGCGCCGAATACGACCGGGAGACAGAGCGCGCTTACGTAGAGCTTCGCTCCCCCGACGACGACGGCGGCGAAGTCATAGCGACCGCCGTCTTCACATTCAGGACGACCGCAAATCTGTCCAAGCGACGGATCGAAGAGGATGTTGTAAGAAAGGCCCGCCATATCCTGAAACGGGCGGCAGCGGCCACCTGAAGCCCCGGGCGACGGCTCGCTCCTAAAGACGATTTGCTCGATCGCTACAGCCCATGCGCTTTCGCCTTGCCACCTGGAACATCAATTCGGTGCGGCTCCGACTCGATCTCGTGAGCCGCTTCGTCAAGGCCTACCAGCCGGACGTGCTGTGCCTGCAAGAGATCAAATGCATCGACGACAAGTTTCCGGAGCTCGAGCTGCGCGCGCTGGGCTTCGACCATGTGGCGGTCTCCGGCCAGAAGGGCTATCACGGCGTCGCCACCCTCTCCCGCCTTCCCTTCACGCTTCTCGAGCGCCGCGATATTTGCGGGCGCGGGCATGCGCGCCATCTCTCGGTCGCGCTTGAAGGCGCCGGCAACGGGACGAAGCCCGTCGTCGTGCACAATGTCTATGTGCCGTCGGGCGGCGACATTCCCGATCCCGCGCAGAATCCAAAGTTCCGCCACAAGCTCGATTTCCTCGAGGCGATGGGCGCCTGGTTCGGCGGGATGCGCGCCAAGCCCAAGAACCGCATGATCATGGTCGGCGATTTCAACGTGGCGCCGCTCCCGACCGACGTCTGGTCGCACAAGCAATTGCTCAAAGTGGTGAGCCATACGCCGGACGAGGTCGAGCGGCTCGAGCGCGTGCAGGCTTCGCACGATTGGGTCGACGTGATGCGCCGGCATGTGCCTGCCGAGGAGAAGCTCTTCACCTGGTGGAGCTATCGCAACCGCGATTGGCGGGCATCGAACCGCGGCCGCCGCCTCGACCATATCTGGACAACCCCTGCTCTCGACGGCGCCGCGGTGTCGATGACGGTCGCTTCGGAGACGCGCGACTGGAAGCGCACCTCCGATCATGTCCCGGTCATCGCCGACTTCGAGATTGAGGACTGAAATTCTACGCTCGTCATTGCCGGGCTTGACCCGGCAATCCATTCCACTAGCGCTGCAACGCGCTGAACCGTAACGGCATGGATGCCCGGATCAAGTCCGGGCATGACGAGGAGAGAGTGAGAGACGGCTGGTCTAAGGCACGAGCTTGTAGCCGCCGGTCTCGGTGATGAGGAGCTCGGCCTGCGAGGGGTCCTTCTCGATCTTCTGGCGCAAGCGATAGATGTGGGTCTCGAGCGTATGGGTGGTGACGCCCGCGTTGTAGCCCCACACCTCGTGCAGCAGCACGTCGCGGGTCACGACCCGCTCGCCCGCGCGATAGAGATATTTCAATATCGAGGTCTCTTTCTCGGTGAGTCTGATCTTGCCCCCGATGCCGTCCACGAGCAGCTTCGAGGCAGGCCTGAAAGTGTAAGGCCCGATGGTGAAGACCGCATCCTCGCTCTGCTCGTGCTGTCTGAGCTGGGCGCGGATGCGAGCGAGCAGCACGCCGAGGCGGAAGGGCTTGGTGACATAGTCGTTGGCGCCCGACTCCAACCCGAGGATGGTGTCGGCATCTGAAGTCTGTGCCGTCAGCATGATGACGGGGCCTTTGAAGCCGCCGCGGCGGAGCAACTTGCACGCCTCGCGGCCGTCGAGATCGGGAAGGCCGACATCTAACAGCACGAGGTCGACGTGGCCGCCGCGCGCCTGCTTCAGCCCATCCGAGGCCGTCGCCGCAAGCGCCGTGTCGAACTCCTCGTGCAGTGTGAGCTGCTCGCTCAAAGACTCGCGAAGCTCATCGTCGTCGTCGATGATGAGGATCTTGCGCGCATTGCTCATTCGCGGCCCCTGACTTGTTTCCGCACCTCGCGAGTTGTAAGCGGGGCTAAGCCCTTGGACAAGCATGTCGCGAAGCCGGCTATCAGCGCAAAAGGACTGTTCGGACATGGCGGTTAGACGAACTCGACCGATCGCGGTCAAGCCCGCGCCGGGCAAGCGAAGCCAGGGGCGGCTCATCCTTGCCCATGGCGTGCGCCCGGCGGCGCTCGGCCGCGCCGGCATCCGCGCCCTGAAGCGTGAAGGCGACGGCGGCACGCCGCTCGGGCGCTTTCCCATCCGCGGGGTGCTCTACCGGGCCGACCGGGGGCCCCGGCCGCGGACGAGGCTCCCGGTCCGGGCCATCCGCGAGAATGACGGCTGGTGCGACGATCCCGCCGACCGCAACTACAATCGGCTGATCAGATTGCTCACGCGGCGGAGCTCGGAAGGACTGAAACGCGCGGATCACCTTTATGATCTCGTGCTCGTGCTCGGCTATAACGACCGGCCGCGCGTCAAAGGCCGCGGCAGCGCCATCTTCGTGCATCTCGCGCGTCCGGGCTATACGCCGACCGAAGGCTGCA
>JAENXG010000160.1 GCA_016649675.1 Methyloceanibacter sp. | reverse complement strand
GTCCCGGGGTTCTGATTGCCGGCAAGAAGGGCGCCGTCGCCAAGGTCGAGCTCAATCACAACGTGTTCAAGGGCAACCTCCCCATCGTCGTCAAGAACGCTCCCGAGGTGCTGTCGTCGGCGATCTGCAACAACCGGCAGATCACCCCGGAAGCCGCGCCCTCGCAGGGCCTCAATGCCTTCGTGGACCCTGTCGATCTCGTCGTGCATCAAAACGATTGCGGGGAAGGCCGGGACCTTCGCTTCGAAGAGCAGAGCAACAAGCCGAAAAAGCCGTCAAAGCGATCGCGGTGACGAGCGCCGCCTTCGCTAGCGCGTCCGGCCAAGATCGTCTGCCTCTCGACGATCGGAGCGCAGGCGAGTGAACCCAACTTGCTCACGCAGCTCGGCATCATGGAGCAGGTGCTGGGCGAGTTGCCGCAACCCATCGCTCGGGCGGCATGGTTCATGGAGAATGCTGCCTGGGACGTGGCCCCGGCGCGAGGCAAAGGCGTCATCCCGAGCTTCCTGCAACCGCTCGACAAGAAGGTGCCTCCCCGCTTCCCCTCAAAGCGGCGCGCCTCGGTCGAGGCGATGTGGCGGTGGTGAGAAGAAGCTTGTTCATGATGGGATTTCCGTGACTGGGTTTGGGACCGGCACGTCGAGCCGGCGGGCAATGTGCCGGTCTCGACTGATCACAGGGGAGATAGGAAGCGCGGTCTTGCAGGTGGGGTGAGCGGAGGCGATTGAATGCCGACCTCAGATCATGGTCACGCCTCACCGTTACTGGCATTTAACTTGTGCCGGCGATCTCGGCGAAATAAACTGTTCATTCCCAACGAAAATTAGGCAGCTCGTACAAGGAAATCGGCATTGTCCCAGCTCCGGGTAACGTATCTCCTCACCTCCCTCGCCATCGTCTTGATGCCGCAATACGCAGCGGCTCACGACGGATTTACCGCCCGTGACCCCAGCCAAAAAATCGAAAAGCAGGTGGGCTCTTTGCGGGAGAAGATGGCTACAGCGCAGGCCGCCGGCGTCCCCGCCGAAGCCCTTCAGTCAGCTCGTTTCGTATATTTGGCAGGCGTCGCTTGGCGCAATCTGGCGATCACCGTCTGCTTCTGGAATGGGTCGAAGGCCACCCAGGACCTGGTGATGAAACTTGCCAATGAGTGGACCCAGTATGGCGCCATCACGTTCTCTGCCAAGACAAACGGCAGTTATAATGTCTGCCAGGATGCATCGAGCGCAAACATCAGAGTGTCGCTCGATGACGGGGACACGCGCGATCTTTACGTGAATCAAGAAGATAACAGAAAGGGCAATTGGTCCTATCTCGGGAACGTGGACCTCAGTACCTATCTCGTGACGTTAAATCTTCCGGACGTTGTGCGGCTTAGGACGCGCGACCCGGGATGGACGCATCATGCCATCCGCCATGAATTCGGCCACGCGCTCGGCCTGGAACATGAGCATCAACGCGCCGAATGCGCCGGCTGGTTCAACTTCGACGAAATCGCCAAAGATACCGGTTGGACCGTCGACTATGCGAAGACTCAAATCGGCACCTTCCCGGACTCAGACTTGGCCGGGCTCGGAACGGTGGGCGGCTACGACAAGAATTCCATCATGCAGTACAACTTCGCGAAGAATTGGCTGCTCACCAAGCCAGGCGAGACTAACCCCTGTATAAGACCGGATATCGAAGATCTTTCGGACAAAGACAAAGCCGGGATTCGGGCTCTGTATCCGCCGGTGGAAGCCATGCCCGGTCCTCATGCCGGACTGCGTTCCGCCAAGGGAAAAGAAGGCGAGCCCGTACAATCCAGACCGACGAGCCCGGAAGACATTGCCAAGGAGCGCGAGAAGCTGAACCAGATCCAAGCAACCCTTCAGGCCAAAGCGTTGCAGCGCTCCGGAGACGCCGAAGCCAACGCAAAGGCGGTTCACGCCGCGGCGGCGCTCCAGGATGTCATCACCTCGCTGGATCAGGTCGAAAGCATGATGCGCCCAACAACCGGATCGACGCCCCCAGCGCCGAATCCGTGAGGCATCGCACGCGCGGGGCTGCCCCACAGGGAATTGGCAGCTTTTCGCCTTCAGGCTTAGTGTTCGGCGATGGAATTGTCTCAGCGCGTCGCCGGTGTCGTTCTCGCGGGCGGCAGATCGAGCCGCATGGGCGGCGGCGATAAATGCCTGAAGCCGCTCGCCGGCAGGCCGCTCATCGCCCACGTCATCGAGCGTTTGAGGCCGCAGGTGAGCGATCTCGTCATCAATGCCAATGGCGAGCCGTCGCGCTTTGCGAGCTTCGGGCTGCCGGTCGTGGCCGACAGCTTTTCGGGTTACGCCGGGCCGCTTGCCGGCGTGCATGCGGGACTGGAGTGGGTCAAAGCGAACCGGCCCGGTATCGGCTCCATCGTCACGGTGGCAGCCGACACGCCGTTCTTTCCTTCCGATCTCGTGCCGCGGTTCCTTGCCGCGTTTGAGGACGGCCATGGCATCTGCGTCGCGCGATCCGAGGAGGGCGTGCATCCCGTGTTCGGGTTGTGGCCGGTCGCGATTGCCGGCGAAATCGAGGCGTCGCTCAAGAAGGGCACGCGCAAAATCTCGGTCTGGGCCGAGCAGCACGGGGCGAAAGAGGTGTCCTTCCCGCCGGTGATGGTCGGGGGACGGCCGATCGATCCCTTCTTCAATGTCAATCGGCTAGAGGAACTCGCCGAGGCGGACAGCCAGCTGAAGGCGACCTGACCCGTGTCCTCAGGCGACGTGGCTCGCGAGTTCTCCCTTCACCCGTTGTCTATGGGTGAAGACCTCGAACCCATCCTTGCGGGCGATAGCGACGAGCGTCATGCCTGCTTCGTCCGCCATGCGCACCGCCAATGCCGTCGGCGCCGACACAGCGACGATAACGGGAGCACCGATGGCAGCCGACTTCTGCACCATCTCGACCGAGACGCGGCTCGTCAATACCACGAGACCCTGCCGCGCGGTTGCTCCCTCGCGTGCAAGCGCGCCGGCGAGCTTGTCGAGCGCATTGTGGCGCCCCACGTCCTCTCGCACGGCGACAAGGCCGCGCTCAGGGGTCCAGAAGCCCGCGGCATGCACGGCAAGCGTCTCGCGATTGAGGACTTGCAGCGGAAAGAGGGAGTCGACCGCCGTCATGATCTGATCCGGCGTGAACACGAGCCCATCGCCGACGTGGGGCGGTGGCCGCATCGCCTCGACCAGGCTTTCGATGCCGCACAGCCCGCACCCCGTGGGGCCTGCCATCTTTCGGCGCCGGCCCAAGAACTCGGTCGCCTCACGCGCTTTCAGCCAGATGCGCAGCTCGACGCCGAACTCGCCCTCGACGATGTCGATGCTGTCGATCGCCTCGATGGAGGAGATCACGCCCTCGGTCAGGCTGAAGCCGATGGCAAAGTCCTCGAGATCCTGAGGTGTGGCCATCATCACCGCATAGGAGGCGGTGTTGAAGGTGAAGGCGACCGCCGTCTCCTCAGGGATCGCGCGCTCGCCCTCGACGCTGCCGGGGCTGCGCCAAATGGACCTCGAAACGCGAACGACAGGTCTCAGCAAGGGCTTGCTCCGCTTGGGAATGCTGATCGGACGCGAGAATTGCAACCGACCGCCTTTAAATAGGTGAACCGACCAGGCTCTGCCACCTGCATCTCATGAGGAGCTTAAGCCTTTTCCGCGGAGACCGGCGAAACGGGCGCACGTCTAGACGCCGGTTGCCGGCTCGCCGGCAACGGTCCAGCGCTCCGGAGCGAGCAGCCTGAGCCGCCCATCGGCCCCGACCGCGAGCGTATGAATATAGAAGTGCGTGTCGAGGTCGTCCGTGACCTCCATGACTGGGGAGGGGGCCGACACGATGGGAAGCCCCGCACACTCGCCGATCCAGTCGATGTGGCGGTGTCCGTGCATCAAGATCGCCCGCCCCGCCAGGGGCTGCAGGCTGCGGATGAACCATTGCTTGCCATGGCTTTCTCCGTTTGGCAGGAACGGCTTTCCAATTGACCTCGACGAGATCGGCTCAGAGCAGGGCGGACATCCGAGCCAGCGCGGAGCCGCCTCGACCTTTACTGTTTGCCCAGCCTGTTGTTGCCGGTCCCTCCTGCGACGCAGGGAACACAAATGCGCGCCACGTTTTGAGCTAGAGTCTCGTAAGCCCGTGGAGACATAGCATAGTGTCGTCCTTTCCCGCCATTCGTCTCGCCGCGATTGCGTTTGCGGCGCTGCTCGCGTGCCAAGCCGAGGCTGGCGCCGCGGAGGACGAGAAGAACAAGCCTTGCACCGAAGATGTCATGATCGTTTTCGATGCGTCAGGCTCGATGGCAGGCAATGTGGGCCAAGGTATCGCGACGACCATCCCGCGTATCGATGAGGTGCGCGCGGCGCTCGCCGAGGTGCTGCCGACGGTTACCCGCCTGCGTCGCGTGGGGCTCATCACCTATGGGCCGGGGCCCTACCAGCAGTGCAACGTCCAGCTCAATCTCAAGCCGACACCGAACGCAGCCGACATCATCATGCGCGAGGTGAATGCTCTCACGCCGGCTGGCAAAACGCCGTTGACCTCGGCGGTGAAACAAGCTGCGGAAGTCCTCGACTATCGCAAGAAGCCGGGCGTCATCGTCGTACTGACCGACGGCGAGGAGACGTGCGGAGGTTCTCCTTGCGACCTCGGCAAGGAGTTGCATGCCGAGGCGGAGCAACTCACCATCCATATCATCGGTTTTCGCATGAAGGATTTCTCCTGGACGGGCGAGCAAAGCATCGTCGATGCCAAGTGCCTCGCCGACGAGAGTGGCGGCCTCTATATCAGCGCGGAGTCGCGGCAGGACCTAATCGACGCCCTGGAGAAGACGCTCGGCTGCCCGATGTTGTCCGAGCGCACGTTACCCTGAGCGTTCGCGCCTTGACCTAGCGTCGATTCTGCATTCATTGCATCGTCTTGGGGACCATCAAGGCCAAGGGCGAGGCGGGCGATGCTGCAATGGTTTCAACGATTGATGCCGCGCCAGGCCAAGTTCTATCCGCTGTTCGAGCGGCACGCGGCGGTGGTCGTTGCGGCGGCACGGTCGCTCCGTGCCATGCTTGCGGGTGGCGAGCAGCTCACGCTGCGCTGCCAGGATGTCATTGCACTCGAGCATGAGGCGGACGGCATCGCGCGGGACGTGCTGATCGGGTTGCGCACCACCTTTATAACGCCGTTCGACCGCGCCGACATCCAGAGCCTGATCACGGCGATGGACGATTCCATCGACCAGATGCAGCAAACGGCCAAAGCCATCATGCTGTTCGAGGTGACGTCGTTTGACGACGAGATGCGCGCCATGGCGGATTCGATCGTCGAATGCGCCGAGCTCGTGCAGCGGGCGGTCTCGATGCTGCCGGAGCTCGCCAAGAACGCGGCCGAGATCAACGAGATCGGCCTCCAGATCAATCGTATCGAAGGCCATGCCGACGACATGCACGACCGCGGCCTTGCCCGGCTTTACCAGAAGGCCAAGGCCGGCGACCCGATGGAGTTCATTCGCGGCAACGAGATTTACAATCACCTCGAGAACACCGTTGATCGGCTGGAGGACGTTGCCAACGAGATTCAAGGCATCGTCATCGAGCAGGTTTGATTGGGGAAGGGCGCCATTCCAATGCAAGGCTCCCTCGTCCTCATCGCTGCTCTCGTCGCTGTCGCGCTGGTTTTCGATTTTCTCAACGGGCTGCACGACGCGGCAAACTC
>JAENXG010000558.1 GCA_016649675.1 Methyloceanibacter sp. | reverse complement strand
TGAAGCCGCGCAGCATCGAAGGGCGTGTTCTTGGACTTCGAGCAAAGCCGCTCGGGCTCGACGACCCAAGGCGTGTCGAGGTCGATCAGCACGAGGTCGGCAGGAGCTCCGCGCGCGAGACGTCCGCTTTCGAGCCCGAGCAGCCGCGCCGGATTGGCGGTCAGCGCTTGCAGGAGCCGGGAAAGCTCGACGTCCCCGTTGTGGTAAAGGCGCAGCGCCGCGCCAAGCAGGGTCTCGAGGCCAGCGGCACCGTCGGCGGCCTCAGCGAAGGGCCGGCGCTTCCCCTCGGCGCCCCTCGGGTCGTGGGCCGAGACGATCACGTCGATATCGCCACTCGCTACGCCCTCGACCATGGCGCGACGATCGTCCTCGGAGCGAAGCGGCGGCTTCATCTTGAAGAAGGTGCGGTAGGGGCCGATGTCGTTCTCGTTCAGGGTGAGGTGGTTGATGGACACCCCGCAGGTGACGGGGAGGCCTCTCTGCTTGGCGGCGCGCACGATGTCGAGTGAGGCGCGGGCGGAGATCTGGCCCGCGTGATAGCGCCCGCCGGTGAGTTCGACGAGACGGAGGTCGCGCTCGAGTATGATGGTCTCGGCGGCGGAGGGAATGCCGCGCAGGCCGAGCCTGGTCGCGACCTCGCCCTCGTTCATCACGCCGTCCTTGGCGAGGGTGGGGTCCTCCAGGTGATGCACGATCAGGGCGCCAAAGTCCTTGGCGTAGGCGAGCACGTTACGCATCAGCTTGGCGCTGGCGACGCTCGTTTTGCCGTTGCCGAAGGCGATGGCGCCGGCATCGCGCAGGAGCCCGATCTCCGCCATCTCCTCGCCCAACAGCCCCTTGGTCATGGCCGCCATAGGGTGGACATTGACGAGCGCCGTGTCGCGCGCGCGCCGCCGGATGAAATCGACCAGCGCCACGTCGTCGATGACGGGCTCAGTGTTGGGCATGCAGACGATGGTGGTGACCCCGCCGGCGGCAGCAGCCCGGCTCGCGGTGGCAAGGGTCTCGCGATGCTCGTGACCCGGCTCGCCGGCGAAGACCATCATGTCGATGAGGCCTGGGGCGAGCACGCGGCCGCCGCAGTCCACGATCTCGGCATCGCCGGCGGTGCCCGCCACGATATGGGGCCCGAGATCGGCAACGATGCCGACTTCGATCAACACGCCGCCAAGTTGATCGAGACCCGAGGCCGGATCGATGAGCCGCGCATTGACCAGGGCGATGGGGCGGGCGGGAGAGCGTGGATCGGGGGTGAGCGCCTGCATGACCGTCACTGGTTCGGCAAATGGCGGGCCAAGGCCTGAAGCACGGCCATGCGCACTGCCACGCCCATCTCCACCTGCTCGCGGATGACGCTGCGCGGGTCGTCGGCGACATTGGAGTCGATCTCGACGCCGCGGTTCATCGGACCGGGATGCATCACCAGCGCGTCGGGCTTGGCGAGCGCGAGCTTCTCGTAGTCGAGGCCGAAGAAGTGGAAATATTCCCGCTGACTCGGGACCAGGCTCGAGGTCATGCGCTCGCGCTGGAGCCGCAGCATCATGACGATGTCGGCATCGACCAGCCCCTCCCACATCGAGGTATAGACCTCGACACCGAGC
>JAENXG010000203.1 GCA_016649675.1 Methyloceanibacter sp. | reverse complement strand
TCGCCGGCAACCTCGCCGGGGGCACGCTGATGTTCGCTGTGCTGAGCTACGCGCAGGTGCGCGAGGAGATCGACGAGCGCTAGGGACCGGGGTTTTGCCCCCGGACGTGCCCCAAAATGGCCGTGTGGCCATGGTTTTATGGTGGCGTCTATGTGCCCGGACTGCCGGCGGCATGGGATGGGAGGCGGTCCCGTCCTCCGCCGGCTCCAAGGGGAGGCCCCATGAGCAATCGTCCCAAGTCACCGAAGCAGCAGAATCACGACAGGAAGCAGCAGAGGAAGACCCTCGCCTCCGAGATCAGGCAGACTTACGTGCGCGAGGAGGCGGCGCCTCCGGCGCCAGCTCCGAAGGCGCAAGCTCCCCAGGCTGCCGCTCCCCAGGGGCTAACGCCTCAGGCGCCAGCTCCGAAGGTGCAAGCTCCCCAAGCGACGGTTCGAAAGGAGCGAGTTGCCCAGGCGCCCGCTCCCCAGGCACTAACGCCTCAGGCACCAGCTCCGAAGGTGCAAGCTCCCCAGGAGCAAGCTCCGGTCCGCGGGAGCGCCGCTTCTCCGGAGCCGGCCCCGTTGCCGAAACCTCAGCGACAATTGCTCGAAAGCGTCGCGGAGACGATGGAGCGGTCCTTCAAAGCGGCGGGACAGGGAACGGTCGCGGTCAACCGCAAGCTCATCGACATTGCGCGGGCGAATGTCGCCTCGGGCCTCGATCTCGTGAAGGACCTCGCCACGGCAAAGAACCCAATAGAGATGGTGCGCGTGCAGATGGCCTTCTGGGACGGGCGGATGAAGGCGCTCGCAAGCCAGGCGCAGGAGCTGAGTACGCTGTCGGCCGAGCTCGTCGAAAGTGCCAACGAGCCGATCCGCGAGCATGTCCGCCGCAGCCTCAACGCGGGATCTGCGTGAGGCGGCGGCGCTGACGCGCGCGTTCGGATCTTCTTTATTTGAATCGTCGCGCCTGCGCGCGAAGGAAGCCGTGCAATCTCGTCGAAGCCAGCCTGTCAAGCTAACCAACAAAGAAGGGGAAACTGCTCATGACGTTCAATGCCGCGAGACTGCTTGTCGCTTTTGTTACTATCCTCGGCTTCGCCGGCGCGGCGCTAGCTGAGTCCGTGACGGTGACGCCGGCCGTGCAAAAGGACTGCGAGTGGGACTACCACCAGTTCTGCGACCAATATGGGATCGGCAGCGAGCTTCTCGATATGTGCTTCAAGCAAAACGGCCCCAAGCTGTCCAAGTTATGCGTGGACGCGCTGATCGCGGCGGGTGACACCTCGCAGGAATATGTGGATCAGCAGAAAAAACTCTTGGGAAAATAAAGTCAGCGTGGCGGCGGGCCTTGGCCCGCTGTCTTATTGGTCCCGCGCCACGCCCTACACTGAATTCAGGCGGCCTGTCTCATCTTGTGTTGGGCGTGCGGCACGGGTCTCCATCTCGCGCGGAACCTCGCCGCCGCAAAGAACCCCACCGAGATGGCGCCTTCTGGGATGCGCGGATCACGGCACTGGCGCCCTAGGCGCAGGAGCTGCGCGCCCCGTCGGCAGAGCTGGTCGTAAGGCTCGTCATGCCCGGACTTGATCCGCGCATCCACGCCGTTACGCCGCGGCAAGTTGAAGCGCCGGTCGACTCATGCAGGCGGTGCAAGAGGCCAAGGAGTGTCGCTCGACGACCGCCTAGTCGCATCGCCGCCATCCGCCAGGTCGAGGCCTGTTGAACAAGCGAACGCCCTTGGACGCGCCGTTGCTGCCTCATTTGACTTTTTTGGAATTGTCTACCACGCGCAACAACACGTCGATAAAACCGCAGACGCGCATTGCGTCCTCTCGGAAGAACCATCCGCAAGGTGGTGATGCGTTTGGTTGCGAAAGGCCGGAACAATCCCCCGCAACATTTGCGTGAACCCCCGCTGGTCGTCAGGATCATTGCTAGCCACACGAAGAACCGTCTTTGAAAGTTCTTCATTGAAGGCATAGCCCACTAGGTTCTCGCCAACCAGTTTCGTCGCGGGCCGCGCCTTCTTACGAATTCTGTCCTCCAGAACCAGGGTCGCCTGATTGATCGGGCGGTCAAAATTAGCTGACGCCAAGAGCAGATCCCGGCACCTGCTCAGCAGCACCGGGTCGTGAATGAGATACTCGATGGTCAGTCTTAGCGACGCCTTTTTGCTCAGCGACGCCGGACGGTTGCCGCCCGCATTGCCCTTCGAAGGCGCACTTGCCTTGCGGCTGCTGGACGCAAACACGCTTGGCAGGGCGCCGGTGACCTCAGCCTGCTTTGCCGGGTCTAATTTGCGCTGATAGATAAGAGTGCCAATGCCATACTGCTTGGCGAGAAGGATCAGCGCAGCCTCGGACGAAATGCCAAGCTTTGAGGCCTTTTGGCTAACCATCACGCTGATCGCGAAGGCGTCAGAGAGATCCCTCTCGGCCAATGGAATGGATTGCCGGGTCAAGCCCGGCAATGACGGCGACAAAGGGAAAAGTAGAGATGGCAGTGACCGAGAAAAAGCGACAGCGGCAAAGCGAGCGAGGGGGAGACGCTCCGCCGGCTCGCCAATATGCTCTGCCTCTGGCGGCTGTGCGGCAATGCCGGCTGCCGTCGCGCGCGGGCCTGCCGCGGCCGCTCCTATCTCTGCGCCAAGCGCAACTTCAAGTGTCTGCCTGAAGGCGTGCGCGAGTGGTTCGAGGAGTTCCTCGCGGCGAAGTCTGTCGGAGTGTCGTTCGAGGACTTCAGGGACGAGATGGAGGGGTGGGAGGAGACGGCCGCCGCCTTTTTTGCCTGGCGCAAGGCGGCCAAGGCTCGCGCGCGATGATTAGCCCTGCACGCGGAGCGTGTCAGAGCGGGGTCCAATCGATTGCGGCGCGACAACCTGTTGCACGAATGTCAGCACGTCCATCTTTTTGCAGCGCGGCTCGCTGGAAAGGAACCGCTCGGCGCGGTTCGGGCTTAAGCTCAAGGATGGAGTGGATTCGGGGGATGCGGGGATGAAGGCTCATAGCTTAAGACTGCTGATCGCTTCCGTCGCCATCGCAGGCTTTGCCGGCGCGGCGCAAGCCGATAGCTACAGCAAGGCCGTGCAGCAGAGCTGCCGGGACGACTACAAGAAGTTCTGCAGCGATTATGGTCTCGAAAGCTCGGCCTTGAGGGGCTGCATGGACCGGGCCGGCAAGAGCTTGTCCAAGGATTGCGTGCAGGCGTTGGTCCAGTCGGGCGAAGTCAGCCAAGCCGAAGTGGATCACCGGAGGAAGTTGGGCCACTAGAGCGAGCCCGTCGCTTCTCCGCAAGGGGAGGGTGGCGCCGCGCGGAACCAAGTTTCCCGACCAGGCGTCTTTATCTAAGACGCTTGGCGCCTTAGCATGGCGGCACGGAAAGCCACTCACCCTTAAGGTTGCTTGCGATGGTTATTGTGGGATCGGGCCTTGCGGTCACGGCCATAGCCGTCTTTTTTCTTTGGATCTTCCTTCAAAAATGCCGCGCTCTATGGCAGGAGCGGAAGGCAAGGAAGCTGCAGGCGAGCGGCGACCGGCAAGAGCGAAGTCAAACGCCGAACTGAGACGACCACAGCGACCACAGGTTCCGCGTCTTTCGGCGGGCCGTGGAGACATGATCAAAGCCCGGACGCTGATCAGCGTCGCTCAAATGCGGGCACGCCCCTTCCAACGAACGGTCGCCGAAGGTGAAGGCCTCGTTGAGGGCCCGGAAAGGTGTGGGCACCCGCTGCAACGCGGGTGCCCAATAGGGAAGTGGGAAGAGGTTGGTCATGAGGGACCAATCGGTTACGGCGCAACGGCCGCGAAGTTTAGTGCTGGCTGTAGGGGTTCGAGAAATTCTGGGCCATGGCGGGCGCGGCGAAAGCGACGACCAGGGCAACGGCGAGGACGAGCTTCTTCATGGTGGTATCTCCTGATTTCGAGTTGGTTAGTGCTGAGTGTCGGGGGTTCGAGAAATTCGAGTTGGTTAGTTCTGGTTGTAGGGGTTCGAGAAATTCTGGGCCATGGCGGGCGCGGCGAAAGCGACGACCAGTGCGACGGCGAGGATGAGCTTCTTCATGGGTGGTCTCCTTTTAGGCCGGTTGATCTTCCGTTCCAGCGGCTGGCCTTATGGCCGTTCGAACAACTGATAGGTGGGAGGGGGAGCCGCCTTTGCCCAATAGCCGCTGGCTATGGAGTCGGTGCTTTTGGCGACCGGCCGGGATGAAGGCCAGGTAAGCCGCGCTTAGCCGCCGTAGCGCTCGGTGCGGATCATGGCGGGAGCGATGCCGGCGGCGATGGCGCCTTCCGCTGCCGCCTCCACGAAGGGATTGCCGCCGCAGATAAAGACGTGGCGCGGCGGCGCGGGAAGCCTGGCTACGAGCTCCGCCACCATGGCGGGCGGCGTCGACAAGGCGGCCGAAATCCTCTGCGCGCCGCGGCGCATCGCGGGTGAGCGCCAGCGAGAGCTTGAAGCCGTCGTTCCGGTCATGCATGGCGATCAGCTCGTCGCGGAAGATCACGTCGTCCCGGGTCCGCGCCGAGAAGAGGAGCAGCGCCGGCACGTGCGAGCCTTGCGCGGCGCGGTGGCGGAGCATCGACATCAGCGGCACCACGCCCGAGCCGCCGCCAAGCAGCAACAACGGGCCGCCGTCCTCGACCGACCAGACGAAATGCCCGCCGATCGGTCCGCGCAGCTCGATCGCGTCGCCGACCTCCGCCACGTCGTGGAAGAAGG
>JAENXG010000197.1 GCA_016649675.1 Methyloceanibacter sp. | reverse complement strand
GTGCTGGGAAGCGACCCAATGAAAACTTTATGCAGGTCGCCGGCGAGGCCAGCCGCATTTCCTCGGACAAGCTGCGGACGGCGATGCAGCAAAGCAGCTCGCTGCACGGCTCCTTTCTCAGTTTCGTCCATTCTTTCATCGTCCAGACCTCGAATACCGCTCTGTCAAATGGCACTGCCAGCATCGAGGAACGGTTGGCACGCTGGCTTCTCATGGCGCATGACCGCTTGGAAGGCGATGAAATACCGCTCACGCACGAGTTCCTGTCGCTCATGCTTGGCGTGCGGCGTGCTGGTGTCACCGTCGCCCTGAACTACCTTGAGCGCATGGCCGTCATCCGCCTGTCGCGCGGTCAGATTTTCGTGGTGGATCGCGAGGGACTGAAGGCGAGCGCCAACGGGACCTATCACGAGGCGGAGATCTAGGTCGCCCGCTCGTCGAGCTTTTCACCTCTTCACCAGCGTAAACCCGCGACGCCCGCGGCTAAGTCCGAGCTCGTGAATCGCCTTGCGCGCCCCACGACGATCGTCTCGCCCCGCGCTTGATCTGGGTCAATGTCGGCCGCAAGAGGCCCCCCTTAGACTGGCAACATGGCCGACCGCCCGTTCCAAGAGGCGAGACTGCCGAGTCAGGGAGGGAAACAATGCCGGACGCACCGCGCAAAGGGCTCTTCAGAGACGCGCTCCATCGCCAAGAGCTCATGGACGACATGATGGCGCGGCGCAGCGTCGATCTGCTTGCTCTCATCGGCAAGGACGGAGGCCAATCCTATGTCGAGGCGCGCGCCAAGTGCCGCGCCTGCTCCTGCGCCGGGATCTGCCGCGACTGGCTGCTTACGGCGGACGGCGAAGCGTCGACGGAGCCCCAGGAATTCTGCCCCAATGCGAGCCCTTTCCGCGGGCTTCTCGGCGAGTAGAGGCGAGGCTCGTGCTCTTCTCGCTGCGTTGCGAGGAGGAGAGGGCGTACGCTGAATCGGCCTATTCTACCTGAGACAGCACCGTCATGGCTTCACGGCTCGGTCGCGGCTACGGCCCGCTCGTCGAGCGCCACGGTCTTCACCAGCGCGAACACCCGATCGCCGCGGTCAAGGCCGAGCTCGTCGATTGCCTTGCGCGTCGCCAGCGCAAAGAGCTTGCCCTGCCCGTCGAGCGCGATGGTGACCGCCGCGACCGGACCGCCGTCGGTCTCGATGCTGGCAACCTTGCCGGCAAGCATGGTCTGGACGCTAAGTCCCTCGGCGCGGGTCTTGGACAGCGTGATGTCGGTCGCCTTGATGACGACGCGCGCCTCGCGCCCGACCGGACCGGCGCGTCCGGTGAGCCAGATCGTGCCGGCGGGATGCGAAATCTCGGTGAGCCCGTAAGCGCCATCGACGCCGGACAGCCGCCCGGTGATGACCGAAGACCGGGCGAAGCGGCTCATGCCGGCATCGCGCAGGCCCGGTCCCAAGACGTCCTCGACCGCGCCGGTCGCCACGACGTGGCCGCCTTCCAGCACCACCACACGCGAGGCGAGCCGCGCGACCTCCTCGATGGAATGGGACACATATACGATGGGGATGCGGTACTCGTCGCGCAGCCTTTCGATCAAGGGCAGGATCTCGATCTTGCGCTCGGTGTCGAGCGAAGCGAGTGGCTCGTCCATGAGCAGCATCCTCGGCGAGGCGAGCAGCGCCCGGCCGAGCGCGACGCGCTGCTTCTCGCCGCCCGACAAATGCGCCGGCTTGCGCTTAAGGAGATGGCCGATGCCGAGCGTCTCGACCGCCGACGAGAAGTCGATGCTGCGCTCGAGCGTCGGCGCGAACCAGCGCCCGAACATGAGGTTCTGCCTGACGCTGAGATGGGGGAAGAGCTGGGCGTCCTGGAACACGAGCCCGACGCGGCGGCGATAGGCGGGCACGAAGATCGAGCGCTCGGTGTCCACCAAGGTGCGGCCATCGAGCGCGATGTGGCCTCGATCGGGGCGGACCAGCCCCGAGATCAGATTGATGGTCATCGACTTGCCCGCGCCGGACCGCCCGAACAGAGCAGTGATGCCGGCGTCGTTCTCGAACGCCACGTCGAGATGGAACGCGCCGAGCTTGAGCTCCACGTCCACGCTGATCATGCGACACCGGCCGGGCGCCGGCCGGCGCCGTGTTGGGCGATGTTAGCGAAGACCGTCAAGTGTGCGTCTCCCGATACATAAATCTCCCAGATATACCATGGCCGGCGTTTCGGCCGTTCGTTCAAATTCGGCTGAAATTGGAGCGACCCGCTAAAGCTCGTTGTGATGAAGCGCGCGTTAGGGTGCGCACCGATCCGCTCCTGATTGCTTCCGAGCAGCGCCATGCCTCTCGACATGCAGACGATGTCGGTCGTCAACCTTACGGTTACGGCCATGCTTGGGCTCGTGCTCGTCTTCACCTGGGCGCGGGAGCGGGAGTGCCCGTTTGTCGGCTGGTGGGGCCTGGCGCTCTTGATCCAAGCCGTGGGCGTGGTCCTGGCGGCCACCTCATCCATCCTGCTTGCCTTCGGCGCGGCGGCGATCATTCTCGGCGACGCCCTGAAATGGAAGGCAGCGCAGCAATTCGCTGAGCGCCGCGCCAGCCCCTTGTGGATATTCTTGGGCCCGGTCGCGTTCTTGCTGGCGGCGCAATTGGGCTATTTGCAATCCTTCAACTATCAGCTCGGTGCGGTCTGCACGATCTTGGCGCTATACGATTTCGCGGCGGCCTCTGAGCTTGCTCGCGCCGACGGCGATAGGCTCGCTTCGCGCTGGCCTGCCGTGGCCCTCCTCGTCGTCATTGGCCTCGGCTACCTCTCGTGGCTGCCCCTCAACCTCGCGATGCCGATCCACGAATCGCAGTGGGTGTTCGCCAGCGTCTGGTTCCCGACGGTGATTCTCGTCACGCTGCTGCTCCGCATCGCCTTGGCGTTCATCGTGCTCTCCATGGCCAAAGAGCGTCAGGAGCTGGAGCAGCGGGTGGATGCGCTGACCGATCTATTGACCGGCCTGCCCAACCGGCGCGCTTTGTTCGAGGCCGCCGATGCGCTCGGACAGGACAAAGAGCGGAAACGAGACGCTGTCTCGGTGTTGCTCTTCGACCTCGATCATTTCAAAGAGACCAACGACCGCTTCGGCCACGCCTTTGGCGATCGCGTGCTCAAGCTGTTCGCGACGACGGCGTCGGCAAAGCTCAACGGCGGCAGCATCGTGGCGCGGCTCGGCGGCGAGGAGTTTGCCGCCATCTTGCCGGGCGCCGATCCGATGGAAGCGGCGGGAGTCGCCGAGGCGGTGCGACGCGCCTTCGCCAAGTCCGCCGCCTTTGTCGACGGCTTGCCGGTCGGCGCCACCGTTAGCGTCGGCGCCGCCTCCGTTGCCGAGATCGACGGCGATCTCAACGCGCTGTTCCGCCGGGCCGACGCCGCGCTCTATATTGCGAAGCGTGCCGGCCGCAACCGGGTCGAGCTGCTGGGGCCCGAAGATGGGAGCCCTGTGGCAGAGGTCGAGGTGGCGGTGAGGTCTTCGTTGCGCAAGCCGGCCGCCCCTCTGGCAGGCCTTCTCCCTGCCAAGCTAAGAGCTTGAAATCACTGGCAGAAGTTGTGGCGCGTGAGGAGGCTGGGTTATGCCGAGCTCGGCTTGAGCCGGGCGATGGCCTGCCGTCCGCTGAGCAGGCGCTCGGCAAGCCAACCGAACAGAAGCCCGAGCGTCGTCCACATCAGCACCTGAATGGCGAGTGAGGCCATGCGGAATTTCCACAGCACGATGGTGGGGAACTCCGCCGGCACCTCGTTGATGTCGGGCAGCACAAGCTGGGCGATGACGACGACTGCGGCGAACAGGCCCGCACCGATAAGCGCGGCGTTCAGGCCACCAAATCGCGGGGCGAGGTGCCGGCTCGCGGCGACCGCAAAAACGAGGCCGCCGAGCGAGACGACAATCATCAGGAAGAACAGCCCGGTGCGATAGGCGATGGTATCCGGCGCGCCCACGGCCGGCGGACTTGCGGGATATTTCAAGCTCGGCACGTAGTAGATCGCGACAAAGGCCGCAACCGCAAGCAGCAGCGAGAGCCATCGTGGGCTCATATCCCCGACGCGCCCATGGAGGAACGCGAAGGCCAGCGCGAACAAGCCGCCCATGGCCGCTCCGTAGACGGCCACGGCGGTGAGCAGGCCGGTTGTGCTCTGCACCTTGCGGCTGACGAGCTCTTCCTCGTCATCGCCATGCTCGTGTTGCTGCGCCGAAGCTTGCGTGTCCGCATGCTCCTGAGTGGAAGCTTGGGCCTTGGCGTGCTGCTCCTCGAAGGCGATGGCGCGGTCGACTTGCGGCTCGCCGTAGATCTTGGCAACGCCGAATGCGAGCAGACCGGCGACGACCCCGGACAGCATGCCACGGATCAGAAGGTCTCTGACCATGGATGTCCTCCCCTCGCTTAGTGGCAGGGGAAGCCGAGGAGGTGGCGGCCGTCATGCACGAATTCATGCACATACATGCCGCGAAAGATCGACGTGGCGCCCTCTTCGACGCCGACGAAATAGATCATCATCATGAGCAGGACGGCGAAGACCAGCCAGGGCAGGATCTCGCGAACCGGAATGGCAATGGGTGGAGAGACGGGTGCTGTGACGGCCTTGGTCATGGTAAACCTCCTTGGGATCGAGCGTCCCGCTTGAGCGCGTCGTTTGAAGGAAGGTCTGACTTTCGGCGATCGTGCCTTGGGCACGGGCCGATCACAGTGGCGCGACCGTGCCGGATTTGCACCGGCTTCCTCACTCCGAGGGT
>JAENXG010000489.1 GCA_016649675.1 Methyloceanibacter sp. | reverse complement strand
TCGTCGAGGCTTACGACTTCTCCGGCATCGAGCGTCTCGCCGATGTTGGCGGCGGCCATGGTCTCCTGCTCGCCTCGATCTTGCGGCGCAACCCCAAGCTTAAGGGCGTGCTTTACGACCGTCCCGAGGTGGTCGCGAGCGTCCCCACGAGTCAGTTCGCCGGCTGCGAGGGCCGCATCGACATCGAGGCGGGAAGCTTCTTCGAGCGTGTGCCTGAGGCTTGCGACGCTTACCTTCTCAAGCACATCATCCACGACTGGAGCGATGAGCATTGCCGCAAGATTCTTCGCCTGATGCGCGACAAGCTCCCCAAGGACGGCCGCGTGCTTCTTTGCGAGATGGTCGTGGGCGATGAGCCCGGCCCCACGCCCGCCAAGATGCTTGATATCGAGATGCTGGTGATAACCGTCGGCGGCAAGGAGCGCACCGAGGCCGAGTTCGCCGCGCTCTTCGCTTCGGCAGGGTTGCGGCTCAACCGCATCGTGCCGACGGCGCGTCCGGTCTCGGTGATCGAGGCCGTGCCGGCTTAGAGCGTTCGGGCGAAGCGGAGCGCGAGCGGAGCTATTTCTGCGCCGGCGCGATCTTGTCCCAAAGCTCGCTCGGGAAGCCTTGCGCATCGACCTTGAAGATCTGGCGCGTGACGGTTGGCTCTTTGCCCTTGCACGTCCAATCGTAGATCATCGGGTTCTCGTGCCCGATCACCGAGAGCGGAATGATTTCTGCGTTAGGCTGGCCGGCGCAGAAATCGCCCATCGCCTTGGTCGGAATCTTGTCCTGGTTGGCCTTGCCGCAGATCGGGCTGTTGGCCTGCACGCAGCCGAACACCGCCCCGTTCATGCAGCGCCACACGATCGACCGGCGCGGATCGACGCCGCCGTCTTTCTGCGCTGCGATCTCCTGCTTGGTGTAGAGCGCGGCAAGCATCCAATCGGGGACCGCCGGACCGTTGTAGCGGGCATCGGGCGCATCGATGGGGCCGACCGCTTGGCAGTAGGGGACCGGGTCGGTGAACGTGGCTGGCGTGTCGGCGGCCTGAGCCGGAGGGGCGACAAGGGCAAGGCAGGCGAGCAGGCCCGACATCAAGACCATGATCCTCATTGGCGTCCTCCAGCTTTGTTCCAGGCCTTGCTGCAGTGCAAGATGAGGCCTCGCGGCACGTCGCGTGGGTGCGGCATTTGTGCCATCGAGATCGGCGGGTGCCCAAAAATCGAACATTCTCAACGGCGCTGCGAAATCTCATACTTCAATCGCGACACTCGGTAGCATGCGTGCTCCGCAATTCTGCACGGGATGCCTCAATAGGTTCCAATCGCCACGTTGGCACAATCAATAGGAGACACCCATGAAAGCGCTTGTTTCAATTCTCGCCATGACTCTGGCCGTCGGCTTCGCAACGGCGCCGGCATTTGCGGCTACCACCAAGCCGCCGAAGACCCAGGCCGACTGCGAAAAGGCCGGCATGAAGTGGGATGCCACGACCAAGAAGTGCTCGAAGGGCATGTAATCCAGGCTAACCCCTGAAAAACAACGCGGGTGTCGGTTAAGCACCTCCATCGGCGTTGAGGGAGTTATGGGCCTGGGTTTCGACCCGAGCGATAGCTCCCACCTGAGCTCCGAAGTGCCAGCACTTCGGAGCTTTCTCTTTTTTCAAGCAGGAAGCCTTGAGCGACCAGGAGATGCGAAAGGGGCGCTGGCCGAAACGCGAGCGCCCCTCGATTTCGTGAAGCGGCGCTACACGCCGCGGAGCAGGTTGCCGGCGGCCAGCACCAGATAGCCCACCAACAGGATCACGAAGCCGGTGTGGACGTATGGAATGTCGATATGAGCGTAGTGAATGATCACGGCGATGACGGCGATGACGACAGAGATGACGAACGTCACGATCTTAGGTGCTGAAAGTTCCATGAGTTTTCCCTCCCCCGAGCCCGGCCAGTGGGCTCCG
>JAENXG010000179.1 GCA_016649675.1 Methyloceanibacter sp. | reverse complement strand
TCTCAATCCCTTTTGCCATCTGTTCGGCGGTTCCGGCCTGATCGACCGGCAGCTGTCCGCCTACAGACTGCATGGCGCCAACTATTTCAGCCAGCGTGAGTCGGTCTACAAGCTCGGAGCCGGCAAACCCGAGGTCAGGCAGCTGGCGGTACGGGAGCGCCTGGAGACAATCCAGATCCTGCTAGAGCGGGCAGCACATTTCGAGCAAATCCTGCCTGGAAGGCGTTTCTGGAAAGCGGTCGATCAATTGTCGGAAGGGCTGCGCGACCAGACCGGAAAATTCCTCACCCGCCCAGATACGCTTCAGCTGTTCATCGACAACTACGAGAGCCTTCGTCAGGTCTTCGGTGAGGCCGAGCTCATCGCCAATCTGCGCCCGATATTGACCCCCAAAGATTTGCGCGTCGTGATCCGCGGAGCCTACGGCCGCTCGCCTGCGGCTTGCCCTCTTTGTCGACGTAACCAAGCCGGTTCTTGACGGCCTTTTCAGGCACGGCCCGGTTGTCGCGGAGAACAAGCCCAAGGCGAAGCGGAAGGAACACGGTCCTGCGACCGACATGACGCCAACGGAGGATGGGCCGGTGGCGATCTTGTCCTACGATCCGCCGATCTTCATGACGGGAATAGCTTTCGAGGAGTATGTCGGAATTGCCCCGGCGTTCGGGAGGACATATGGCTCCCTGCCGGCAGCATTTCTCATCTATCCGTGCTGGACGATCGAAGATGCGTACAGGTCCGGCCGGGTCCTCGAAGCTGCCAAAGCGCACCAGGCGGAGTACCCGGCCCATGAACTGGTGTTCCTGTGCAATACCGCGGCGAAGAGAGACGTGCTGACCAAGGCGGGGTTGACCGCCCACCTGCTCAACAAGAATTTCACGGTGTCCGATTCGATTTTTCGCCCGCTTCCCGACGCTCAGATCGAATTCGACGCCGTCTACAACGCTCGCTTCGATCAAGCGTCACAACCTCGCAAGCAGGGTCGCCCGCGTGGGCTATATTTCATTCGCCACGGGCTCGACCGGAACGCTCAAGGACCAGCGAGAGTCACTTGCTGAAACCCTGGCGCGGTATCCGGGCCACGCCCTGATCAATTCCATCGAGAACGGACTCCCGGTCCCCCTGCCTCCTGAAGGCGTGAATCAAGGGCTCGCCCGCGCGGTGGTCGGTCTTTGCCTTTCGACCGTGGAGGGATCGAACTACGCCTCGATGGAATACATGCTCGCCGGCTTGCCGATCGTCAGCACGCCAAGCATAGGCGGGCGCGAGGTGTATTTCGATCATGAATTCTGCACGATCTGTGAACCCAAAGCAGCGGCGGTTCGTGACGCCGTGGAAACCCTGAACGCGCGAAATATTCCGCGCGACTACATCCGCGCTCGTACGCTCGCCAAGATCGAGCCGGAGCGCCGGCGGTTTCTCTCTCTCATCGATGACCTCAGCGAACGCCTCGGCGGCAAACGTCGCCATGATGAGGGTGTTTGGCCATATGGCGCCACCAACAGGCTGGTCACTTGGAAGAAATACCGGAGCCATCTCCAGGAGTTCGAAAAGGGCCGCGGGTCGTCGGACCGGGCCAACGGCCATGGCGCGAATGCCGAAATCGAGGGTTTGTTGGCCAAGACCGAAGGCGTTCAGATGCAGCCGGCGGAGTTGCTGGCCATCGTTCGGGCGATAAGGTCGCGGCCCGGCTGTTCGCTGCTTGTCTTTGGCTGCGGAAACGATTCGGTGTTCTGGGAAGAGGTCAATCAAGGCGGCACCACTGCGTTCATCGAGGACGACCCGGTCTGGGCCGAAAAAATTCGAGCGAAACTCAAGACCGCCAGCGTCCACCTCACCCAATACGGGACCAGACTCTCGGAGTGGGTAGGGCTGCTGAATTCCTCGGAGGGGCTCGAACTCGAGCTCCCCGACGCGGTGTCCTCGAGGCGCTGGGACGTCATCGTGATCGATGGCCCGGCCGGTCACGACAATCACGAAAAGTACACCGGCAGAGAGGCGCCCGGCCGAATGAAAAGCATCTACATGGCGTCGAAACTGGTGGCCCCTGGTGGTTTTGTGTTCGTCCACGATTGCGACCGGTTGGTCGAGCAACAATACGCGGCGCGATATCTCGGCAACGAGCGAGCCTTCGTCAGCGTGAAGGGGCACGCCATTCTGCACGGATATGCTTTCTGACGCCGCTGCTTACTTGACGATTTGTTGGCGAGGTGCCGGACACTGATAGTGGAATGAGGGGGCGGGGAGCAGGTTCGAGGCGGACTGGGCGCTCTAGCCTTCGACGCCTCGCCAATTGACTTATTGGCCTCGGCTTCTATATTGCGCCGCCTAGTGGCTCCCCAAGAGGCTCGCCGCGCTCCGGCGCGGATTTTTCAGCCCAACCAGAGTTTGGACGGATAAGCACATGTTCGCGGTCATTCGCACGGGCGGCAAGCAATATCGCGTGGCGCCCAACGACGTCATCGAGATCGAGAAGATCGCGGGCAAGCCCGGCGATATCGTCGAACTTTCAGAGGTGATCCTGCTCGGCGGCGATGGCGGCCCCCAGACGGGAAGCCCTACGATTGCCGGTGCGCTGGTCGCTGCCGAGGTCATCGAGCAGAAGCGCGGCGACAAGATCATCGTCTTCAAGAAGAAGCGGCGCAAGAACTACCGCCGCAAGAACGGGCATCGTCAGTTCCTGACGGCGCTCCGCATCACCGAGATCTTGACCGACGGCAAGAAGCCGTCGAAGCAGGCAGCAAAGCCTGAGCCGAAAAAGGCCGAGAAGGCGCCTGCCGAGGCCAAGGCCAAATCCGAGACGGCCAAGACCGAGATGGCCAAGACCGAGAAGACGAAGTCTGAGCCGAAGCCGGCCGCGAAGAAGGCGGAAGCCAAGGACGCTGCGCAGAAGCCCGCGACCAGGACCGCGGCAAAGGCTCCCGCCAAGAAGCCGGCGGCGAAGCCGAAGAAGAAATAGGGGAGCCAACCATGGCACACAAGAAAGCAGGCGGCTCCTCACGCAACGGCCGCGACTCGATCGGACGGCGGCTCGGCGTGAAAAAGTCGGGCGGCCAGGCCGTCATCCCCGGCAACATCATCATCCGCCAGCGCGGCACCAAATGGCACCCGGGCGACGGGGTCGGCATGGGCAAGGACCATACGATCTTTGCGGTTCGCGAGGGCGACGTCGAATTCGCGACCAAGCATAAGGGCCGCGTCTACGTTTCGGTGAAGCCGCACTAGTCGCCCGATCCGGTCTCGCACGCGGGCGTCCCCGCGTGTAGCTTCCCGCTCGTGGACATCACCACCCCAAGGCTCTTGCTGCGCGCGCCTGTAGCTGCCGACGTAGCACGGATCAGCCTGCTTGCCGGCGACTATGAGGTGGCGAGCATGACGGGCACCATCCCCCACCCTTACAGCGAGAGACAAGCCGCCGAATGGATCGAGAGCGTGCTCTCCGGCGAAGAGGGCGTCGTGTTCTCGATCCTCAAGTCGGGCGTGCTGATAGGCTGCACCGGCTATCGCGCCTTTGGCGAGGATCACGCCGAGCTCGGTTATTGGATCGGCAAGCCTTATTGGGGTATGGGCTATGCGACCGAGGCCGTGGCCGCGCTCATCTCTTATGCCTTCGAGGTTGATGGCTTCGCCTATCTCACGGTCGGACATTTCGCCGACAACCCGGCTTCCGCGCGGGTCATCGCTAAGTTCGGCTTCACCCCTCAGGGCAAGGAGCTGCGCGACTGCGCGGCGCGGGGCGCGCGAGCCTATTGCCTGACCTATCGGCTGGACCGCGCCCGGGCGCTCGCCCATTTTCGGACAGCCTGACCCTGCCATCAGGCCCGTGCAGGCTTTAGTGTAAGCGTAAGCGCTCTGGTGCTAAGCCCTCTCCATGCAGTTTCTCGATCAGGCCAAGGTCTATGTCCGCTCCGGCGACGGGGGCAACGGCTGCGTTGGCTTTCGGCGGGAGAAGTATGTCGAGTTCGGCGGGCCCGACGGCGGCGACGGGGGCAGGGGTGGCGACGTCATCCTCGAATGCGTGGCGAACCTCAACACGCTGCTCGACTTCCGCTACCAGCAGCACTTCAAGGCCAAGAAGGGCGGACACGGCATGGGTCAGAACCGCTCGGGCGCCAAGGGCGCCGACGCGGTGCTCAAGGTCCCGCCCGGCACGCAAGTCCTCGATGCCGACGGCGAGACGCTGATCGCCGACCTGACCAAGCCCGGCGACCGCCTTGTGCTGTTGCGGGGCGGCAATGGCGGCTTCGGCAATGCCCGCTTCAAGTCCTCCACCAATCAGGCGCCGCGGCACGCAAACCCGGGCCAAACGGGTCAGGAGCTGAATATCTGGCTCCGGCTCAAGCTCATCGCCGACGCCGGCATCATCGGGCTCCCCAATGCGGGCAAGTCGACCTTCCTCGCGGCCGTCAGCGCGGCGAGGCCTAAGATCGCAGATTATCCGTTCACCACGCTCCACCCCAATCTCGGCGTGGTGCGCATCGACACCACGGACTTCGTGCTTGCCGACATTCCCGGGCTGATCGAAGGGGCGCACGAGGGCGCAGGCCTCGGCGACCGCTTCCTCGGCCATGTCGAGCGTTGCGCGGTGCTCCTCCATCTCGTCGACGCGACGCTTGACGATCCCGCGGAGGCCTACGTCATCATACGCGGCGAGGTTGAGGCCTATGGCGCAGGCCTCGAGGACAAGCCCGAGATCGTCGCCCTGTCCAAGGCCGACGCCGTGCCCAAGGATGAGCTCAAGAAGAAGGCCCGCGCGCTGAAGAAGAAGGCCGGCGTCGAGCCGCTTATCGTTTCTGCCGCGAGCCATGAGGGCGTACCGCAAGTGCTGCGCGCGCTCGCCGCCGAGGTCAGGGCGATGCGGGAGCAAAACCAGAAGGAGGCGACGCACGAGGCGACGGTGTCGCCGCGGGGGTGGCGTCCATGAGAGCCGAATGGACCGGCGCCAAGCGCCTCGTGGTCAAGATCGGCTCATCGCTCCTCGTCGATGCGGCAACCGGTACACTCCGGCAGGATTGGCTCGAGGCGCTTGCCGATGACATCGCGGCGCTCAGGAACGCGGCCAAGGAGATCGTCGTGGTCTCATCGGGCGCCATCGCACTTGGCCGCAACGTGCTCAAACTGCCGAAGGGGGCGCTGAAGCTCGAGGATAGCCAGGCAGCGGCAGCCGTAGGACAGATCGACCTCGCCCATGCCTATGAAGACGCCTTCCGCGCCCGCGGCCTCGTGGCAGCGCAGGTGCTGCTCACCCTCGGCGACACC
>JAENXG010000018.1 GCA_016649675.1 Methyloceanibacter sp. | reverse complement strand
GATGTTTTCTTCTCGGAACGGTCGCTGAGCCAAGGCCCGCGCGACGAGGTGGCGGAGACCATCAACGACCTCAAAACGAGAGGCCTGATCTACCAAGGCCGGCTGCCGCCGCCCAAGGGCAAGGTCGATGAGGATTGGGAGGACCGCGAGCAGCTCTTGTTCCGCTCAACCGATTTTGGCGACGACATGGACCGGCCGCTCGTGAAATCTGACGGCAGCTACGCGTATTTTGCAGCCGATATAGCCTATCACCGCGACAAGTTCAGACGCGGCTTTAAGACCATGATCGACGTGCTCGGCGCCGATCATAGCGGCCATGTCAGGCGCATGAAGGCGGCCGTAGCGGCCCTGACTGGGGGCGAGGGTCATCTCGACATCAAGATTTGTCAGCTCGTGCGCTTGTTTCGCGCCGGCGAGCCTGTCAAGATGTCCAAACGTGCCGGGACGTTCGTCACGCTGCGGGAGGTCGTGGACGAGGTGGGCGCAGGCCCCGTACGGTTCATGATGCTCTACCGGAAGAACGACGCGCCGCTCGATTTCGACTTCGCCAAAGTCACCGAGCAGTCGCGGGACAACCCGGTCTTCTACGTTCAGTACGCCCATGCACGGGCGAGTTCGGTTCTGCGTAACGTTCGGGAAACCTTCCCGGATCTCGGTCCAGAGGAGGGCTCGTTGGCAGAGAGCGATCTTGGTCGGCTGAGCGACGAGGCGGAGATTGCCGTGATCCGGCGCATCGCCCAGTTCCCCCGCTTGGTCGAAACCGCCGCTGCGGCGCATGAGCCGCACCGCATCGCCTTCTATCTTTATGATCTTGCGGGCGACTTTCACGGCCTTTGGAACAGAGGCAAAGACTTGCCACAATTACGATTTATTTACGGAAGTGACCGAGAGTTAACACGTGCTCGTGTCGCGCTGGTGGCTGCCACTAAGCGCGTCTTGGCGTCGGGTCTGGGAATCCTCGGCGTTGAAGCCTTACACGAGCTGCATTGATTTGGGGCAGGGGTGGTTCGAGGGAAGTAGCCATGTCCATGCACGATAACGGATACGGCCGTAAGGCCGGTCTGAACCCTGCGTCACAAACAGATTTTGCCAGCAGCGAAAGTGTGGATCCTGCTCCAAGCATGCAGACTTGGGGTAACACGGCGCTAAAGGCTGAAAAGAGCGAGGTAATATTAATGGCTCAAGGAGCGGGAAGACCGGGTCAACCGGTGATTGGACAGCGCTCGATTTTCGGCGGGGGCAGTCCGGTCTTTGCCCAGATGCCGACCTACACGCCTGTAACCCGCGGCCTCGATCAGCGCCAACCGGCCCCGGAGCCACCGCAGCCCGCTTATAACCTTTATACGCCGCCTTCACCTGCTCAGCCCAGCTACTCGAGCCCGCAACCCCAAGCCCCGCTGAGCTATCAAAATTCTCATCCGGCCGCCGCACCGAGCTATCAAAGCCCTCATCCCACCGCCGCGCCGAGCTATCAGAACTCCCATCCGGCCGCGCCCTCCTATCCCAGTCTCCAGCCTGCCGCGACCCCGAGCTACCAGGCGGCCGATCTGCAAACGCAGGCCTATCGCGGCGCGAACCAGCAGGTACGCCCCTCGAGCTACCCAAGCGCCGAGCACGCAGGGGCCCAGACCTATCCTGCCTCGAGCTATAACGGGGCCCAAGGCTTTCCGAGTCAGCCCTACCGTGACCAGAGCTTCGCCGACGCGAGCTTCCAGGACCCGAATGCGGGCGATGCGAGCTTCCCGGAGACGAGCTTCGCCGATCAGAACTATGCCGACCCCAATTTGCCCAATCAAAGTTTCGCCAATCAGAGCTTGGCCGACGCGAGCTTCCCCGAGCAGGGCTTCGACGCAAGCTTCTCCGACGCGAGCTTTCCCTCAACCTCCTCCTTCACCCATCAGGAGCAGCCGGGCTTCGACGGCAACGGCTATGCTCAGGCGCAAGCGCCGGCTGACCAGGGCTTCGACACCTTCACCGAGGAGGCTGCCCAGGACTACGTGATGGCCTCGCAGTCCGGGCAGGTGCCGCAAAGCGATCCTCGTCGGCAGCTGCAAGCTTTCGACGCCCTTTACGACCAGCCGCCACAAATCCCGTTGGGCTCGACCGACCAGTCGCGCCCGGCGCCTCAGGACTTCTATGAAGGCGAGCGGGTCGACGCCGATTTCCTCGACGAGGGCCAGGTCCTTCCGACACCTGGCGCCCGCTCCAAGATGGCGATGACCATCAGGGGACGGAGTGCCTTCATGGTGGGCAGCGCGCTGCTTGGCGCGATCGCCCTCGGTGGTGCCCTTGCCTTTGCCTATAAGCAGAGCGGCGGCGGGATGGGCAGCGAGCAGCCGCCCCTCGTCCAAGCCGACAACCGGCCGGTGAAGGAGGTTCCCGACCAGCCGGGGGGCAAGGATTTTCCCCCCAAGAACAAGCTTATCTACGATCGGCTGCAGAATGGTGATGAGGCTGAGGGCGAGCACCTCGTGCCGCGTCAGGAGAATGTCGCGGTTCCGGCGCTTCCCTCGTCGACCGAAACGGCAGGCATGCCGGCCCCGGTCGCAACGACCGATCTCGCCACCACCCAGGCCGTCGACCAAGCGGGCGGAGCACCGATTGCCGTCGCCTCGGTCGACGATGCGGCCGACGGCGGTCCGCGCCGCGTGAAGACCATGGTTGTGCGTCCCGACGGCTCGGTTCAGGCGCCGCCCGAAAGCGCAGCGGCGCCCGCCGAAGCTCCGTCCGATATGCAGCTTGCCGCTGCGGGACCCCCGCCAGCGCAGGCTGCCGCCGTTCCGCCGGCAGCTGTCGAGGCGGCGCCGCCTGCGCCCGTGGTGCGACCCGCACCACCGCAGCAGGTGGCCGCCTTGCAGCCCGCGCCGGTCAAACCGAAGCCAGTAAAACCTGCCGTGCAGACCGCTGCGGCGACACCGCAAGCGGCCACAGCGGCCGCCCCGACAAAGTATGTCGTGCAGGTGGGCTCGAAGAAGAACCAGACCGAAGCGCTCGCAAGCTTCGCCGATATGCAGCAGAAATACCCGGCGCTTCTCGCCAACTACCGGCCCATGGTGCAGAAGGCTGACCTCGGCGCCAAGGGGACGTGGTACCGGCTGCGCATCGGCCCGATCAGCGACAAGACCGCTGCCGCCAAGCTCTGCACTCAGCTCAAGTCGCAAGGCATGGCTGATTGCCTGGTGACGAGCCAGTAGAGAACGGAGACTTGCGCGAGCGGCCTTGACCGCGAGGCGCGGCGCACGTTACCCCGCGTCGTGGACCTCAAAGCCTTCATCTCCAGCTGCGCAGGGCTAACGCTTAGCGACGCCGAGCGGCGCTTCTTCGCCGACGCGCGGCCTTGCGGCCTCATCCTGTTCGCACGCAATTGCGCAACGCCGGAGCAGCTTCGCGCGCTGGTCGCCTCGTTCAAGGACGCGGTCGAGAGCGAGGAGGTGCTCGTGCTCATCGACCAGGAGGGGGGCCGCGTGCAGAGGCTCCGCCCGCCCAACTGGCGGAACATGCCTCCCGCGCGCTGCTATGGTGTCCTCTACGAGACCAACTCCGAGGCGGCGAAAGAGGCGGCCTTCGCCGGCGCGCGGCTGATTGCCCAGGAGCTTCGCGACGCCGGCATCACCGTCAACTGCACGCCGGTCCTCGACGTGCCGCAAAAAGGCGCGCACGAGATCATCGGGGACCGCGCCTTCTCGACCGATCCTGAAATCGTGATCGCGCTCGGACGCGCAGTCATGGAAGGCTGTCTCGCGGGCGGCGTTCTGCCGGTGATCAAGCACGTGCCGGGCCACGGGCGGGCCGGCGCCGACAGCCATCTTTCGCTGCCGCGGATCGAGGCCACCGAGGCCGAGCTTCGCACGATAGATTTCCGACCCTTCCAGGCGCTCCGCGATGCGCCGCTCGCCATGACCGCCCATGTCTTGCTGCCGGCCTTCGACAGCGAGCGACCTTCGAGCGTATCGCCCGTTATAATGGGCGAAGTGATTCGGGATTTGATCGGGTTGACCGGCTTGGTGATGAGCGACGATCTCGGCATGAAGGCCCTTGGCGGCACGTTCGCGGCGCGCGCCCGCGGCGTCATCGCAGCGGGCTGCGACGTGGCGCTCCATTGCAGCGGCAATTTTGCCGAGATGGTGGAGGTCGGCAGCGCCGTGCCGCCGCTCGAAGGGGTTGCCGCGGAGCGCTTCGCCCGCGCCCGGGCCCTGCTCCATGACCCGCAACCCTTTGATATCGAAGAGGCAATGGCGCTCGTCACGGAGGCCGCCGGCACAAGCGTGGCGAGCCTTGGACCCGACCCTACGGTGCCAGCATGAGCGAGGTCGAGACGACGATGAGCGAAGACCCGCACGGCCAGGACGAGATGTCCGATTGGGAGAGCGCTGAGCCGCGCGAGGTGGGGCCCGGCGACACCCTCGTGGTCGACGTCGAGGGCTTCGAAGGACCGCTCGACCTTCTGCTCGCGCTTGCCCGTACCCAGAAGGTCGATCTCGCCAAGATCTCGGTGCTCGCGCTTGCCCAGCAATATCTCGACTTCATCGCCGAGGCGCGGCTGCTCCGCCTTGAGGTCGCCGCCGACTATCTCGTCATGGCGGCATGGCTTGCCTATCTCAAGTCGAAGCTGTTGCTGCCGGCCGAGCCGTCGGAGGAGGGTGAGCCGAGCGGTGCGGAGCTTGCCGCGCTGCTCGCCTTCAGGCTTAAGCGGCTCGATGCGATGCGCGAGGTATCGGCGCAGATGATGACGCGCAAGCGGCTCGGCCGCGACGTGTTCGCCCGCGGTCTGCCCGAGCCGACGCGCCTCACCCGCAAGAGCACCTACGACGCCAATGTCTACGATCTGCTCAAGGCCTATTCCCAGCAGCGGCAGCGCACGGCGAAGCGCACACTGCAGATGCGCCAGCGCACGGTGTGGTCGCTGCGCGAGGCGCGCGAGGAGCTTGAGCGGCTGCTCGGCATCGGCTGCGATTGGGCGCCGCTCGATCAGCTGATCGCCGAATTCCTGGTCGAGCCTGAGCTTAGGCGCACGGCGCTGGCGTCGAGCTTCACCGCGACCTTGGAGATGACACGCGAAGGCTCCCTCGAAATCCGCCAGTCGAAGCTGTTTGCGCCGCTCCTGATCCGCCGCCGCGAGCGTGCCGCCTGAAGATGAAGCCCTAGAAGCAACAAAGACGAGGTCGCGAATGACAGCGAAGCAATTGAATAGGGCAGCCGCAATGACGGAAGACGAGACGGAGCGCGAGAGCGGCAGCCCGCTTCTGCTATTGCCGCTTCCCTCCAATGTCATCGCCTTGCAGTCGACCGACCGGCGCGAGAAGTTGCGCATCGTCGAGGCCTTGCTGTTCGCGGCCTCCGAGCCGCTCGACGAGCAGGTTTTGGCGCGGCATTTCGTGCAAGGCGAGGACGTGACGGCGCTGCTGGAGGAGCTGCAGGGCCTCTATGCCGGGCGTGGCGTCAATCTCGTGCGCGTCGCCGGCAAATGGGCCTTCCGCACCGCCGAGGACCTGTCCTTCCTGCTCGAGCGCCAGGCCGTCGAGCAGCGCCGCCTGTCGCGGGCAGCGCTCGAGACGCTCGCCATCATCGCCTATCACCAGCCGGTCACCCGCGCCGAGATCGAGGAGATCAGGGGCGTGAGCACGTCCAAGGGCACCATCGACGTGCTGCTCGAGACGGGCTGGATCAAATTGCGGGGAAGGCGCCGCGCGCCCGGTCGCCCGGTGACCTATGGCACGACGGAAAGTTTCCTCGAGCATTTCGGCTTCGACTCCATCCAGGACCTGCCGGGCCTGAACGAGCTGAAAGGCGCTGGCCTGCTGGATTCCACGCTGCCGCCCGGCTTCTCCATGCCGAACCCCGACGATGCGCCTTATCTCCGCGACGACGAGGAGCCGCTCGAGGACGAGCCGCTTGCCGAGGACGAGGAGGGGCTGGCCGTCAACGCTGCCGAGCATGAGGACAGCGAGCCCCCGCGCTGAGGGCTGGTGGTTGCGCAGGGCGCGACCAAGCGCCTAGATGGGCGCCATGTTTAGGCTCCGGAAAGCGCGCACGCGTTCCTCGGCCGCAGTCAAAAGCAAGCGTAGCAGCGCCACGCGTGGCAAAGCCGCCGTAACCTTCGCCGCACGGCTCACCTTCGACGACGTGTCCCGCCGCTTCGGCGATACGCTTGCGCTCGATCGAGTCAGCATCGACGTTGAGCCGGGAGAGGTCCTCTGCCTGCTTGGGCCCTCCGGCTGCGGCAAGTCGACCCTGCTCAGGATCGCCGCGGGCGTCGAGCGCCCATCCTCAGGCCGCGTCCTCCTCGACGACCAGGAGGTGGCCGGGCCCGACCGCTTCGTGCCGCCGGAGAAGCGCGGCATCGGCCTCATGTTCCAGGACTTCGCGCTCTTCCCCCATCTTACGATCCTCGACAATGTCGCCTTCGGTCTCAAGTCGCTCACGAGGAGCGAAGCCAAGGCCGAAGCCTATGCGGCGCTCGAGCGGGTCGCGCTCGGCCATTACGCATCTGAATATCCGCATATTCTCTCCGGCGGAGAGCAGCAGCGGGTGGCGCTCGCCCGCGCCATCGCGCCGAGGCCTTCCGTGCTCCTGATGGACGAGCCGTTCTCCGGCCTCGATCCGCGTCTAAGGGAGAAGATGCGCGAGGAGACCCTCGCCATCCTGCATGAGACGCACGCCACCTGCATCGTCGTCACCCATGACGCCGAGGAGGCTATGCGCATGGGCGACCGCGTGGCGCTCTTGCGCAAGGGCAGGGTGGTGCAGACCGGCAAGGCGCTCGACCTCTATCGCGCGCCGAAGGACATTCTCGCCGCGCGCACCTTCTCAGACCTGAACGAGCTGCCGGCGCGGGTCGAGCAGGGCAGCGCCGTGACCCCGCTCGGACGCTTCTTTGCCGGCGGGCTTCCCGACGGCGCCGACGCCATCGTCTGCGTGCGCCAGCGTGGCGTGCGGCTGCTCAGCGCAGGGCAGGGGGTGCCGGGGAGGGTCCTCGATACCCGCTTCCTGGGCGACGTGGCCCTGGTCGAAATTGCCGTGCAGGGCCTCGACGCGCCGATCCTCGCCCGCGTCAGGGAAAGCGACGTGCCGCCGCAAGGCGCCGAGGTGGGGGTGGGGATCGATACCGGTGCGGTCCTCGTGTTTCCGCCCGAGGAAGGCGCCGAGCCGGTTTCCTCATGAGGTGCCCCCCCGGCTTGCGACGGGGCTGCCTTTGCTGCCATAGTGCCGCCGAATTGGAGCGCGCTTAGGTCCGCGCGTTGGAGATCGAGAATGGGACTGAGCTGGTCGCACATTTTGATTGTGCTCGTGCTGTTCGTGCTTCTGTTCGGGCGCGGCAAGATTTCCGAGCTGATGGGCGACGTCGCCCAAGGCATCAAGTCCTTCAAGAAGGGCATGGCCGACGATGACGACAAGGCTGAAGAGCCGGCCAAGCCCGAGCCCAAGGTCATCGAGCACAAGGCCACGAAGCCCGAAGCCCCCTCCACCAAATCCGCCTCCCGCGCCAAGGCCCCGCGCAGCCGGAAATCGGGCTAGTCTGAAGCTGGGCCGCGCCAAGCTCTTGAGCGCGAACCCCCGCGTAACCTTGCCCTGAACCACGCTCATGTTCGACATCGGTTGGTCGGAGCTTTTGGTCATCGCCGTTGTGGCGATCGTCGTGGTCGGCCCCAAGGACCTGCCGAGGCTGATGCGCACGTTCGGCCATTACGCCGGCAAGCTCCGCCGTGCCGCCGCCGACTTTCAGCGTCAGTTCGAGGAGGCCATGCGCGAGAGCGAGGTCGATGAGGTGCGCAAAGCCATCGAGAGCGTACGCGAGGAGACCCCCTCGCTCGACCTCAAGGCCTCCATCGACAAGCCGATGATGCTGCCGAAGGCGCAAGGGGAGCCCGCGAGTGCGCCCAGCCCCGCAGCGCCAAGCCCCGTGCCGTCGCCGGCGCTTGAGGCAAAGCCCAAGCCAAAATCCGCCCCCCGCCAGAAACGCGTTGCGGCGAAGGGCAAGAACGGGACCAAGACCCCAGGCGCCAGGCGCGGCAAGAAAGACGCGGACCCGGCCCCATGACCCATGACGACATCGAGGCCACCAAGGCCCCACTGCTTGAGCATCTGATCGAGCTCAGGCGCCGGCTGATCTGGACGATGCTCGCGGTCTTTATCGCGTTCCTCGTCTGCTATTGGTTCGCCAAGCCCATCTACAATCTCCTGCTCTACCCTTACCGGCTCGCGGCCGGCGCCGATGCGCCCATCGACATGATCTACACCGCGCCTCAGGAGTTCTTCTTCACCCAGGTGAAGCTCGCCTTGTTCGGCGCCATCTTCCTCGCCTTTCCGGTGATCGCCTCGCAGATCTATATGTTCGTGGCGCCCGGGCTTTACCGCAGCGAGCGGAAGGCCTTCCTGCCGTTTCTTATCGCCACGCCGATCCTGTTTCTGATCGGCGCCGCGCTCGTCTATTTCGTGGCGATGCCGCTCGCCATGAAGTTTTTCCTGTCGATGCAGCAGACCGGCGACGGCCAGGTGCAGATCCACCTCACGGCGCGCGTGAGCGAGTATCTCAGCCTCATCATGACGCTGATCTTGGGCTTCGGCATCTGCTTCCAGCTGCCGGTGCTGCTCACGCTGCTGGCCCGTGCGGGCTTCATCACTGCGGCGGATTTGCGGGCGAAGCGGCGCTACGCCATTCTCGGCGTGTTCGTGGTGGCCGCCGTGCTCACCCCGCCGGATCCGATCAGCCAGATCGCGCTCGCGCTGCCGACCGTGCTCCTCTACGAGCTCTCCATCTTCGCGGTGAAGCTTGCCGAGAAGCAGCGCGCCGCCGCCCCCAAGCCCACGCCAAAGCCCAAGCCCAAGCCCGCTGCGACGTAGGGTGAGCAACGGCTCTCGCCGTTGCCCACGTAAACCGACGGTGGTGGGCATCCCTTCGCTTTGCCCACCCTACGCCCGATCAAGCCGGGCGATGACAAGAACGGGGCAGGGCCTTATACGAAGCCTTCGATTCAGTGCCGCGGACTCCAAGGACTTTAGCCGTGCTCGACATCAAATGGATACGCGAGAACCAAGAGGCCTTCGTCGAAGGGTTCGAGAGCCGCGGCTTCGAGAAGCCCAAAGACCTGTTGAATCGAATTCTGAAGCTGGACGAGGAACGGCGCGGAACGATTCAGAAATTGCAGGCGCTCCAGGCGCGCCGCAATGCTGCGTCGAAGGAAATCGCTAACGCCAAGGCCGCCAAGGACGAGGCCGAAGCCAAGCGCTTGATGGACGAGGTCGCTGAGCACAAAGGCGCGATCCAGCTCGACGAGCTGACAGCAGCGCGCCTGGAGTCGGAGTTGTTTGGGCTCCTTTCGTCGCTGCCCAACGTGCCCCTTGATGATGTTCCGATCGGGCCTGACGCGAGCGCCAATGTGATTTTGCGCGAGGTGGGTAAGCCGAAGGAATTTGCGTTCCAGCCGAAGCAGCATTTCGAGCTCGGCGAAGCATTAGGCCTCATGGATTTCGAGACGGCGGCCAAGCTGTCGGGCGCGCGCTTCGTCGTGCTGAAGGGTGCACTGGCGCGGCTGGAACGCGCGCTCGCCCAGTTCATGCTCGACCTGCATACAAGCGAGCACGGGTACACTGAGATTAATCCCCCGCTTCTCGTGCTCGACGACACGATGATCGGCACTGCCCAGCTGCCGAAATTCGCCGAGGATCAATTTGCGGCCTCCGCCATCAAGAAAATCGACCTGCAAAAATTCTTTGACCAGGGGACTGCAGCTAAAGACGCGACCTTGCAAGCGCTCAAGGCTTATTTTGCGGGAGACTCGGAGGCTTTGAAGTTGGCCCTTCTCGGCGTTCGAAATTCGGTAAGTGGACATGAAGAGCTAGAGCGCCAATTCACCGAGCGCGAATATTGGCTCATTCCCACCGCCGAAGTGCCGCTGACCAATCTCGTGCGCGAGGAGATCGTCGACGAGGCCAAGCTTCCCATGCGGGTCACGGCGGCCACGCCGTGCTTCCGCGCCGAGGCCGGCGCCGCCGGCAAGGACACGCGCGGCATGATCCGCCAGCATCAATTCACCAAGGTCGAGCTCGTCTCCATCACGACGCCCGAGCAGTCGGCGGAAGAGCACGAGCGCATGACAGCTTGTGCCGAGACGGTGTTGAAACGACTCGAAATTCCCTATCGCGTGATAGTGCTCTCCACCGGCGACATGGGCTTCGCCGCCAACAAGACCTATGACATCGAGGTGTGGCTGCCGGGGCAGGGGGCTTACCGCGAGATTTCCTCCTGCTCCAATACCGGCGACTTCCAGGCCCGCCGCATGAACGCGCGCTACAAGCCCAAAGGCGCCAAGGACACCCGCTTCGTGCATACGCTCAACGGCTCGGGTGTCGCGGTGGGGCGCGCTCTGATCGCGGTCCTGGAAAATTACCAGGAGGAAGACGGCAGCGTGCGCGTGCCCGAAGTGCTCAAGCCCTATATGGGCGGCCTCACCAAGATCGCGCTGCCGAATTGAGCCCGTCGGTTCGTCAGGAACACGCGCGAAGCTCGCCGAAGTCTTAAGCGATTGGCGCCATAGTCTTCAGGACAGCGCCCAAGAATCGTCAGATACTCGGGAAACCGCCTCGTAAGGGGGGTGGATCAGCCATGGCATCCGCGCAAGACCAGATCGGTCTTATCATGCAGCTCAGGCGTCGCGGCATCCGCGACACCAAGGTGCTCCGCGCCATCGAGCGGGTGCCGCGCGAGCTCTTCGTCGACGAGGCCTTCGCCGACCACGCCTATCAGGACATCGCGCTGCCCATCGAATGCGGGCAGACCATCTCTCAGCCCTTCGTCGTCGCCTTCATGACGGAGAAGCTCGAGCTCGACGACCGCCACAAGATCCTCGAGATCGGCACGGGGTCGGGCTACCAGGCGGCGGTGCTCTCCCATCTCTGCCGCCGGGTCTATACCGTCGAGCGCTGGCGGGAGCTGCAAAAGTCCGCCGAGCGCCGCTTCGCCAAGCTCAACATCACCAATGTCACTACCATCATCGGCGACGGCTGGCTCGGCTGGCCGCCGCAGGCGCCCTTCGACCGCATCATCGTCACGGCGGCGGCGCCCGAGGCCCCGCCCGCGCTCCTCGATCAGCTCAAAGTGGGCGGCCGCATGATCATTCCCTTGGGCGAGACCCGCGATACGCAGCAGCTCGTGCAGATCGACAAGACCGAGGAGGGGTTTGCCGAGAAGCCTCTGCTCGCGGTCCGCTTCGTGCCGCTCGTGCATGGCCGGGCGGGGGTCGGCGCGCGTCAGCCTAAGGGCGCGCGGGGCAACACGCCGGAAGACGCCTAAGCCCTTGTTCGGCGATTCATTTCAGCCGTTCCAGGAAGAACCTTAACAGCTTGTTAACCCCTCGCGCGCTTTACTCCAGGGACGGTTTTTTTGGGGGTGGAAGAGGGATGCGACAGGCGGCGTTCTGGTCGAGTCATGGCCGCTGCGCCTGTGGACTCCTGGCAGTTGCGGGGGTGGCGCTCACCGTCTCAGGCTGCAGCTCAGGCTCCTCGCGTTTCGACTTCCCGTCCTTCGCGCTGACCGACTCTTCCTCGTCCAACGGCGGCAGCGCCGATCTGACCGAGACCTCTTCGCTGCCGGTTCCTTCGGAGTCGGTCTACAGCTCCGGGGGATACCAGCCCGGCGGGCGAATTGCGCGGACCAGTCTGCCTCCGCCTGCCTCCTACTCGCCGCGACCGACCGCCGACTATTCGCCAGCGCCGAGCGCGCGTTTGAAGGCGCAGCATGCGACTTACGGCGCGGAAGGTGCGCCTCGCGCAGAGCCTGCGGTCATGAGCGGTGCCGCTTCGGGGCGCCACGTCAAGGTCGCCAAAGGCGATACGCTCTCCGTCCTCTCGCGCCGCTACGGTGTGCCGGTCGAGACCATCATGAGCGCCAACAATCTCGCCGACGGGCGCCTCCATATCGGCCAGGACCTGATCATTCCCGGCGCCCAGTCGAAAGGGGTCGAGGCGGCCGCGTCCGCAAGCCCTGAATCGACCTACAAGGTGCAGAAGGGCGACACGCCCCATGTCATCGCCGATAAGGTCGGCGTCGACGAGAAGGCGCTGATCGCCCGCAACAAGCTTCGTGCCGATAAGCTGCAGATCGGCCAGGTGCTGGTGATCCCGGCCAAGGGCTCCGCGCCGGTCGTGGCCGCGAAAGACTCTAAGTCCGCCGCGCCAAAGGCTGGACCGGATGTGCACGTGGTCAAGACGACGACGATCCCCGCGCCGGGAGGCACCTCTTTGGCTGAAGAGGAGTCTCACCCGGGCGGAAAGGCGGCCGATGCCAAGCCTGGCAAGCCAGCCGGTGCGGCGAGCGACGTCGCCGCCTCGCCCGAGGTCACCGGCGAGGGCGGCTCGCATGTCGCGAGCAACGATCAGCTTCCGACGCCCGAGCCCATGTCGGGCAACAGCTTCCGTTGGCCGGTGAAGGGACGCGTCATCTCCGAGTTCGGCACCAAGCCTGACGGCGGACACAATGACGGCATCGACGTCGCCGTCCCGCAAGGGACCTCAGTGAAGGCGGCCGAGAATGGGGTCGTCGCCTATGCCGGCAACGAGCTCAAGGGCTATGGCAATCTCATCCTCATCAGGCACGCCAATAACTGGGTGTCGGCCTACGCCCATAACGACGAGATCCTGGTCAAGCGGGGCGACAAGGTCCGCCGCGGCCAGATCATCGCCAAGGCCGGCGCCACCGGCTCGGTTACCCAGCCGCAGGTGCATTTCGAGCTGCGCAAAGGCTCGCGCCCGGTCGACCCCACCAAGTTCATGAACGATCAGGCGGCCAGCGCCGACTAGCCACTAAAGCGCCGTGCCGAGCCGGCCGGCGAGGTCCTGGATATATTGCCAGGCGACGCGGCCTGAGCGGCTGCCGCGTCCGAGCGCCCAGGCGAGCGCCTCCTTCTTCAGCACGCTGTCGGGAATGTCGAGGCGGTAATGCTCGGCGTAAGCCCGCACCATCTCGAGATATTCGTCCTGGCTGCAATTGTGGAAGCCGATCCACAGCCCGAAGCGATCCGACAGCGAGAGCTTCTCCTCGACCGCCTCGCCAGGGTTGATGGCGGTCGAGCGCTCGTTGTCCACCATCTCCCGCGGCATGAGATGCCGGCGGTTGGAGGTCGCATAAAAGAGGACGTTGGGCGGCCGTCCCTCGATACCGCCTTCGAGCACGGCCTTCAGCGACTTGTAGGAGGTGTCGGGCGCCTCGAAAGAGAGGTCGTCGCAGAACAGGATGAAGCGGTAGCCGGGCTGCTCGCGCAAATGGCCGAGGAGGCGCGGCAAAGAGCCAATGTCCTCACGATGGATCTCGACGAGCTTCAGCCTGCCGACCTCGCCATGCACGGCCTTGACGAGGGAGCTCTTGCCCATGCCGCGTGCGCCCCAAAGGAGCGCGTTGTTGGCGGGAAGGCCGCGGGCGAAGCGCTCCGTATTGGCCAGGAGCGTGTCGCGCATCCGGTCGATGCCTTTCAGCAGCGGAAGCGGCACCCGGTTGACGTCCTCGATGGGGAGAAAGCCTTCAGTCTCGGCCTGCCAGACGAAGGCGTTGTGGCCCTCGAAGTCGGGCGTGTCCGCCGCGCGCGGCCCAAGACGCTCGAGCGCGCGGGCAATCCGCTCGATAAGCCCCGAAAGCGGCTCCTGAAAGTTCATGTCGCGCCCGTTGCAAAGGCGATTGAGGTGGCTATAGTCGCGCCACCTTCGCGAGATAAGGGCCCGGTCGAAAGACGAAAGGGCCTCATTGGCCGAGGGCGGCCATCCTTAAGCCAAGCAAAGGACAGGAGCAATGACCGGTATCGCCTACGCTCAAGCCGCCCCAGGCGCCTTCGACTACCTGAATAGCCTGATCGTTCCGACCATGCTAATCATCGGGATCATGTATTTCCTGATGATCCGGCCGCAGCAGAAGCGGCTCAAGGACCATCAGGCGATGGTCGCCGCCATCCGCCGCGGCGATACCGTCGTGACCTCCGGCGGCATCATCGGCAAGGTGACCAAGGCTGACGACCAGGAGCTTCAGGTGGAGATCGCCGAGGGGGTCAAGATCAAGGTCGTGCGCTCCACGGTCTCCGAGGTGCGCGGGAAGGGGGAGGCCGCTCCCGCCGCAAAGGCCAAGGCTACCTCGGAATGAAACCCTTCGAGCTCAATCGCTTCAACCGTTAGCCTGATCTGGAGTTGCAAGAGCGGCCATGCTGCATTTTCAAAGATGGAAGTTGATCTTGGTGTTCGGCATCGTCGTCTCCGGCATCCTGTTTGCGCTTCCGAACCTGTTCCCCTCCGCGACCATGGCGCGCATGCCGGTCTGGCTGCCGCACAAGCAGGTCAATCTCGGCCTCGATCTGCAGGGCGGCGCGCATCTCCTCTACCAGCTCGACGAGAAGGAGATGGTCGACGATTGGCTCAACACCGTGCGCGGTGACGTGCGCGAGACGCTCCGCAGCTCCCACATCGGCTATACCGACCTTGCCCAAGACGTCGTCGCGCGCAACGTATCGGTGAAAATCCGCGACGCCGCCGACGTGGACAAGGCCTTTGCGGCCCTGAAGAAGATCGCCCAGCCGGTGGGCGGCACTGTATTCGCCGGCTTCTCCGGCTACGACATCGACGTCGCTCGCCAAGGCGACGACGCGGTCACGCTGACCCTCACCAATGTCGGCATGACCCACCGCATGGGCTCTGCCATCCAGGCCTCGATCGAGACCATCAGACGGCGCGTCGATGCCTTCGGCACCACGGAGCCGAGCATCCAGCGCGAAGGCCGCGACCGCGTTCTCGTCCAGGTCCCCGGCATCCAGGACGTGGAGCACCTGAAGGAGCTCATCGGCACGACGGGCAAGCTCGAATTCAAGCTGGTTGATCCCTCCGCCAACGCGGCGCAAATTGCCGCGAGCAAGCAGATCCCTCCCGGCGATGAGCTGGTTTATGGCGTCGGCGCGCCCAAGGGCTCGCCCGAGGGCACGGCGCCGATACCCTATGTCCTCAAGAGCCAGGTCTTGGTGAGCGGCGCCAATCTGGTCGATGCCCAGCCCGGGTTCGATTCCCGTTCCGGCGAGCCGGTGGTGACGTTCCGCTTCGATGCCGCGGGTGCCACGCGCTTCGGCAAGGTGACACAGGAGAATGTGGGACTGCCCTTCGCCATCGTGCTCGACAACAAGGTGATCTCGGCGCCGGTCATTCGCGAGCCGATCCTCGGCGGCACCGGACAGATCAGCGGCAATTTCACTGTGCAGCAGGCGAACGATCTCGCCGTGCTGCTGAGGTCAGGCGCGCTCCCGGCCAAGCTCACGGTCATCGAGGAACGGACGGTTGGAGCCAGCCTCGGCGCCGATTCGATCGCGTCGGGCAAGAAGGCGGCCTTGCTCGGCCTGCTGATGGTCGTGATCTTCATGTTTGCCGCTTATGGCCTGTTCGGCCTGTTCGCCAATATCGCGCTCATCGTCAACATCGCGCTCATCTTCGGAGTGCTCTCGCTCATCGGCGCGACGCTGACATTGCCCGGCATCGCCGGCATCGTGCTCACCATCGGCATCGCCGTGGATGCCAACGTCCTCATCAACGAGCGCATTCGCGAAGAGATCAGGACCGGCAAGTCGCCCTTCGCCTCGGTTGAGGCGGGCTATACCCGGGCGCTCGCCACCATCATCGACTCCAACGTGACCACGCTGATCTCGACGCTCGTGCTGTTCTGGCTCGGCTCCGGGCCGGTGCGCGGCTTCGCCGTCACGCTGACGATCGGCATCCTCACCTCGATGTTCACCGCAGTGACCGTGACGCGGATGATGGTCACCTATTGGCTGCGCTGGACGCGGCCACAACTCATTCCGATCTAGGGAATACCCGAAATGTTCAGAGGCTTCAGTTTCGTCCCGCCGGACACCAAGATCGATTTCGTCGGCTTGCGGACGATCACCTGGATCGTGTCCGCGCTGCTGACGGTCGTTCCGCTCATTCTCGTCGCGACCGTCGGGCTGAATTTCGGCATCGACTTCCAGGGCGGGACCCTGATCGAGATTCAGACCAAGGAAAGCCCGGCCAATCTCTCCGACATTCGTAGCAAGATGAGCGGGCTCGGCCTCGGCGAGGTGCAGATCCAGGAATTCGGAGCGCCGAACGCGATCCTCATTCGCATCGCTGCCCAGCCGACGGAGCAACAGCAGCAGGCCTCGATCGCCAAGGTGAAGCAGGCGCTCGGCGACACGGTCGAATACCGCCGCGTCGAGATCGTCGGCCCCACCGTGTCCTCCGAGCTGATCGCGAGCGGCACCATCGCCGTCGTCGTGGCCATGCTCGGCATCCTGATCTATGTGTGGTTCCGCTTCGAATGGCAGTTTGCCGTGGCGGCAATCGCGTCCCTGATCCACGACGTCACCGGCACCATCGGGCTCTATTCCGCGCTCCAGCTCGAATTCAACCTGTCGAGCATCGCGGCCATTCTCACCATCATCGGCTATTCGCTCAACGACAAGGTGGTGATCTTCGACCGGGTGCGAGAGAATTTGCGCAAATATAAGCGCATGCCGCTGGTCGAGCTGCTCGATCTCTCCATTAACGAGACGCTCTCGCGCACGGTGCTGACCCACGTCACCACCTTCCTCGCCATGATGCCGTTCCTCATTGTCGGCGGCGAGGCGATCTTCGGCTTCGCCCTTGCCATGTGCTGGGGCATCGTCATCGGCGCCTACTCGTCCATCTTCGTGGCGTCGCCGCTGCAATTGATCCTCGGGGTGAAGCGCGACGCGTTCAGCCCGAGCGCGGTGCCCGCCAAGGGCAGAGGAGCGGCGCCGGCGCGCATTTGATCCTGACGGTTGAGGCGAGCGGACCTTGCATGAGGCCGGGCGAGGCGACACCGTAAGACGCATCGCCCGGGACGGCGATCCCGACCGCAGCCTTGCCGCCCTGTTCGTTCCGCCTGGCGCGCGCCCCGATCTCTTCGCCCTTTACGCCTTCAACGTCGAGCTCGCCCGCATCGCCGAGCAGGTGAGCGAGCCCGATCTCGGCGCGATTCGGCTGCAATGGTGGCGCGAGGCGATAGAGCGCGCAGTCAAGGGCGAGGCCACCGGCCATCCCGTTGCCGACGCTGTCGGCGCGACGCTCAAAGATCGCGCGTTGCCGCCTGAGCGCATCGCCGCCCTAATCGATGCCCGCGAATTCGATGTGGCCACGAGGATCATGCCCGACTGGCCGGCGCTCGAAGCCTATCTTGATGACACAGCCGGCGCGCTGTTCGCCTTGGCAGCGACGTGTCTTGGAGCGCGGGGCCAGGCTCTTGAGCCGGCGGCATCGGCAGCAGGCATGGCTTATGGTCTTACCGGCCTGATGCGGGCATTGCCGGTGCACGCCCACGAAGGCCGTGTCTATCTTCCGGCGGATGCGCTTCACCGCCACGGGACATCGCCCGAACGCGTGCTTTCCGGCGACACGAGCGAAGGCCTCAAAGCCCTGCTCGCGGAGCTGCGAGGAAAGGCGAAGGCAGCCTTGGCCCAAGCCCTGCGCCACGTGGCTGAGCTC
>JAENXG010000254.1 GCA_016649675.1 Methyloceanibacter sp. | reverse complement strand
CAGGCCTATCTCGGCCCGGGCGATGAGGCGATCTACAGCGAGCACGGCTTCCTCGTTTACAAGATCGCGATCCTGGCGCGGGGCGCGACCCCTGTCACAGCACCCGAGACCAACCTCACCGCGGATGTCGATGCCATCCTCTCCCGCGTGAGCCCCGCCACGCGCGTGGTGTTCGTCGCCAACCCCAACAATCCGACCGGCACCTATCTTCCCTTCGACGAGGTGAAGCGGCTCCGCGCCGGCCTCCCCGACGACGTCCTCCTCGTGCTCGACGCGGCCTATGCCGAATATGTGCGGGCCAACGACTACGAGGCCGGCATCGAGCTTGTCGCCACCACCCACAACACGGTGATGACGCGCACCTTCTCCAAGATTTACGGGCTCGCTTATCTGCGGCTCGGCTGGGCCTATTGCCCGACGGCGGTGGCCGACGCGCTGAACCGCATCAGGGGACCGTTCAACGTCTCCGGCCCCGCCATCGCTGCGGGCATCGCCGCCCTTGGGGACCAGGCCCATGTGCAGCGAGCGGTGGAGCATAACGAGATCTGGCGCGCGCGCATGGCCGAAGCGCTCTCAGGCCTCGGCCTTCGCGTGACGCCGAGTGCTGCGAACTTCCTCCTGCTCCATTTCGGCGAAGGAAACGGCAAATCAGGTCCCGCAGCCGACGCCTTCCTGCATGAGCGGCGGATCATCCTGAGAAGGGTCGAGGAATACGGCTTTCCGCATGCGTTGCGCATGACCATCGGCACCGAGGAGGAGAACCGCGCGGTGCTCGCGGCACTCTCCTCTTTCCTCGGCGCCAAGGGCACATCCGCCCGATGACCGAGCCTCTGTTCGACAGAATTGCGATCGTCGGCCTCGGACTGATCGGCTCCTCAATCGCGCGCGGCGTCAAGGCTCGCGGGCTCGCGCGCCGCGTCGCTGGCTACGATGTGTCGCCGGAGGTGCGCGCCCGCGCCTCCGCCCTTGGCTTCTGCGACGAAGTTGCCGAGACGCCGCAGGCTGCCGTGACGCAAGCCTCCCTCGTCGTGCTCGCCGTGCCCGTGGGCGCCACCGCCGCGGCGGTGAAGGCGCTCGCGCCCCACCTTGCGCGAGGTTCGATCCTGACCGAGGTTGGCTCGGTCAAGGCCGCGGTGATCCGCCAAGTGCTCGCCGAGCTCCCCGAGCACGCGGTCTTCGTCCCCGGCCACCCTATCGCCGGCACCGAGCATTCCGGACCTGACGCGGGCTTCGCCGAGCTGTTCGAGGGCAGATGGTGCATCCTGACCCCGTGCGAGCGGAGCAGCGAAGAGGCCGTCGCCAAGGTGACGGCGCTCTGGCGCGGGCTCGGCTCAGCCGTCGAGATCATGACACCCGAGCACCACGACATCGTGCTCGCCATCACCAGCCACATCCCGCATCTGATCGCCTTCAACATCGTCGGCACTGCGGCGGACGTCGAGGAGGTCACCCAGTCGGAGGTGATCAAGTTCTCCGCCGGCGGCTTCCGCGACTTCACCCGCATCGCCGCCTCGGACCCGGTGATGTGGCGCGACGTGTTCCTCAACAATAAGGAGGCGGTGCTGGAGATGCTCGGCCGCTTCTCGGAGGACCTGGCGGCGCTGCAGCGCATGATCCGCTGGGACGACGGCGAGGCGCTGCTTGAGCTCTTCACCCGCACCCGCGCCATCCGCCGCGGCATCATCGACGCCGGCCAGGACACGCAAGCGGCCGATTTCGGCCGCCCCCACGGACATGAAGACTGAGACGGGCGCGCCAGGACTTGGGAATGGCTGAGCTTTGGGTGTTCGGCTATGGCTCGCTGATGTGGCGGCCAGGCTTTGCCTTCGAGGCGTCGGCTCCTGGCCTGCTCAAGGGGGCGCATCGCGCGCTCTGCGTCTATTCCATCTTCCATCGCGGCACCCAGGAGCAGCCGGGGCTCGTGCTCGGGCTCGACCGCGGCGGGGCCTGCCGCGGCGTCGCCTACAAGATCGCCGCCGGCGCGGAAGAGGCGACCGTCGCTTACTTGCGCGAGCGCGAGCAGATCACCGAGGTCTATGTCGAGGCCTACCGAAAGGTAGCCCTCCTCGACGGCTCGGCCCGCTCCGTCAGTGCGCTGACCTATCTCGTCGACCGCACCCACGGGCAATATGCGGGCGACCTCTCACTCGACGAGCAGCTCAACGTCGTACGCGGGGGAAAGGGCCAGTCGGGGGAAAATGTCGAATATGTGCTGAACACCGTGCGCCATCTCGAGGACGAAGGCGTCCACGATCCGCTGCTCGCCGCGCTCGCGGCGCGCCTTGCGCAGCATTTGAAATGACTCTCGATCGTGGCGCGAGCGTTCGCTCGGGTTGCTGTCTCGAATTTTCTCACTCAAACGTGTATCCTAGGCCAGCGTGTCTGAGGAAACCCTGGGGACGAGCAATGAAACCTGCTGAGCTTGCCGCACAAAAGAGCGCCCAAACTGCACCGGCCGCGATGCCGAATTTCGGCGGCGCATGGACTAACGAACTCGGGTCGGAAATGAATCTCACCGTCAGTGGAAACAAGATCGGCGGAACTTATACCAGCAAGGTCAGCGGGGGCGGTGGCTCAACCCCGTCGAAGCCGCTTGCCGGCTTCAAGAATGGCGATCTCATCGCATTCGTTGTCAACTGGGAGACTCCCTACAACTCGCTCACCGCTTGGGTCGGGCAACACACCAAAGAGGATGGTGCGGAGGTGATCAAGACACTGTGGCACCTCACACAGAATGTGGAGGACGCCGACGAGCCGACTGGTTTGTGGCACCCCATCCTCGCGGGGGCGGGAGTTCAGGCGGAAGTAGGATGAGTGACCGCGCGGGGTTCAGCCCTGCCCGCCGGCCTCACTGAGAAGGGGCGCCTTGGCGAGTTCCGGCGCGCCGAAGAAATAGCCTTGCATGTAGGCGACCCCCGCGCTTTCCAGCAGCCGCGCCGTCTTCTCGTCGCCCACCCACTCACCGACGGTGGTGATGCCGAAGCTCGTGGCGAGATCGATGAGCGTGCGCACGAACAGCTCGTCCTCGGCCTGAGTGCCGAGATTCTGGATGAAGGAGCCGTCAATCTTGACCATGTCGACGCAGAGCAGCCGCAAGCTGCGGAACGATGTATAGCTCGCGCCGAAATCGTCGAGCGCCACGCGGCAGCCTAACGCCTTGAGCGCACTAACGAATTTCACAGTCTCTTCCAGGTCTGCGATGGCCGCGGTCTCAGTGATCTCGACGGTCAGCCGCTGGGTAAGCCCCGGGTCCTTGCCGGAGAAGGCTTCGAGACAGGCAAGCCACTGGGCGTCGGTGGCGGTCACCGCCGAGACGTTGAGCGCAAGCTTGATCGCGGGTGACGAGCGTAAGAGATCTACGGCGAGCTCGAGCACGCGATGGTCGATGAGCTTGGCGAGGCCGAACTGCTCGGCCACATGGATGAACTCGCTGGCGCAAGCGATCGAGCCGTCGAGCCGCTTCATGCGCAACAGGCATTCGTAAAGCTCGGGCTCGTGGCTGCGTGAGGTGACGATCGGCTGCAGCGCCAGGATCATGCGGCGGTCGTTCAACGCGTGGACGATCTCGTCGGCGATCCCCACGGCGCGCCGCCGCTCCGAGTCCCGCCGCTCGCAAGGCCGATAGAGATTGAAGCGGTCGCTGCGGCTGTTGCGCGCGATCTCGAGCGCCTGCAGCGCCCGGCCGATGGCTGACTGCGCGTTGCCGGCATGCTCCGGCAACAGCACGCCGCCGACCGAGATGGTTGTCGCCACGGCGCCTACGCTCGTGTCGATGACGCTGTCGCGGACGAAGGTCATTAGGCGCCGGGCGATCGTCTCCACGCCCTCTGCATCGCAGTCGTTGAGCACGACGCCGAACTTGTTCGAGGAGAATCGGCCGATGCAATCCTTGCCGCGCAAGGCCCGCCCGATGCGCCGTCCGACGATAGAGATCACCTCGTCGCCGACGTCGAAGCCGTAGGTCTCGTTGATCAGCGT
>JAENXG010000265.1 GCA_016649675.1 Methyloceanibacter sp. | reverse complement strand
GTCCGGATGTTTGCTTGATCCAGTCGCCCAAGTCCCACCCGTGAGGACGGCATTCTGTCGAAGCGCCTAGGGCCAGCAGCCAACGAGCAAAGGGTGCATGACCTTTGTGGGCGGAAAGCGAGAGAGCGGTCTCGCCAAAGTCATTGACGGAGTCCACTTTCGCGCCGTGCGAGACAAGGAGTTCTCCGATGCTGGTGTTTCCCTCAATCGCGCTCAGCATGAGCAAACTCCAAGAGGATCGGTTCGAGAGGTTCGAGTCTAAATCCGACTCCAAGGCCCGTCTGAGCGTGAGGACGTCGCCCCTCTTGATACAACGACTAGCTTCATCAAAAATCATGGGAAGGACTATCTCCGTTCGGGCTTCGTAACAAACCTCGATTAACAAGACCTCCACCCGAACCCGTGCCGAAGCGGGAATAAAGGACGCGCCCCCAATCGCCCGCTGAAGAGCGCTAGGACCCAACGGATGCGTCGGAGTTTTGCTGATGTCCGCTTCTGGCACTAAGCAGACCAATGCGATGGGCGCCGTTTAGGTCGGCAATTGACCCAGAGCGGACATTGGAGATTTTGGCACGCCGCCGGCCCGGTATAGGGTTAAGATGCTGCCCATCGTAGCTTTGAGTTGAACATGAGCTGGCAGCCCGCCATTGATCCCAAGCCAGGCGACAAGCTCGCATGCGACGCAATCGACACGGTAATTGTACCGCGCGCGCGCGATCTTGGCGGCTTCTCTGTGCGGCGAGCGCTCCCATCCACGCAGCGACAGATGGTCGGGCCCTTCATTTTCTTCGACCAGATGGGCCCTGCGGAGTTTCTGCTGGGTGCCGGCATTGACGTGAGGCCACATCCGCATATCGGATTATCGACGGTCACTTACCTCTTCGATGGGGAGATCATGCATCGGGATTCGCTCGGCAACGCTCTCTCGATCCGGCCGGGCGAGCTTAACTGGATGACGGCAGGGCGTGGGATCGCGCATTCGGAACGCACTCCGCCGGAGCTGCGCTCTCTCGGTTCAAAGCTATTCGGCATACAGAGCTGGGTAGCGCTTTCCGCGAGGGATGAAGAGGCCGCACCGGATTTTCTCCACTATGGCGCCGAAGAGATGCCGGTGTTGAGCGGCGAACACAAAACCATACGCGTGATCGCCGGATCGGTGCTTGGCTTATCCTCTCCGGTAAGGTCGTCGAGTGCGATGTTCTATGCCGACGTCGCTATGAAAGCCGGGGCTTCGGTGCCGCTCGATCCAGACTATGAAGAGCGCGCTATCTACACGGTGGCTGGCGACGTTGAGATCGCCGGCGACGTCTTTGGTCCGGCACAATTGCTTGTCTTTCGACCCGGCGATCGCATCACAATTCGAGCCAAAACTGATGCGCGTTTTATGGCGCTTGGAGGGGAGCCTATGGACAGCCCCCGACACATCTGGTGGAATTTCGTATCCTCGAGAAAGGATCGCATTGAGCAGGCCAAAGCTGATTGGAGGATGGGACGTTTCGATGCCGTGCCCGGAGATTCTGAGTTCATCCCGCTTCCCGAGGCTTAGGCCGGCGATGTCAAAGTAACGGAAACGGTGGAGCGCCAAAGAGGCCGGTTCGATCATGGAAGTGACATGAATTACCGTGAGCGGCATGTTGTGGTGACAGGCGGCACGGGCGCGCTCGGGACCGCCGTCGTGGCGGCCCTGCTTGAGGCTGGTGCGACTTGCTACGTGCCTTGGCTTCACGAAGACGAGGCGCAGCGCTTTACCTATCGGGAGCACAAGCAGGTCAGGCTTGTCGGCAGAGTCGACCTTACAGACGAGGCGGCGGTTGGCCGATTGTTCGGGGACGTCACGGCCCTCTGGGCATCGATTCACATTGCCGGCGGCTTCGCAATGGCACCTGTCGCCAAATCCCACAAGGCCGACCTGATGAGGCAGCTTGATACCAATCTGGTGAGCTGTTTTCTCTGCTGCGCTGCCGCGATCAACGCTATTGGCGGCTCCGGGCAAGGGGGCCGCATCGTCAACGTGGCCGCGCGTCATGCCCTTGAGTGGCGCAGCGGCGCCGGTTTGGTCGCCTATACGGCGAGCAAGGCTGCAGTAGCGGCGCTGACCGTGGCGCTCTCCGAGGAGGTCGCCAAAGACGGCATCCTCGTCAATGCGGTGGCGCCGTCCATCATGGACACGCCGGCGAACCGCGCGGCGATGCCGAAGGCGGATCACGAAGCTTGGCCAAAGGTCGAAGAGGTCGCGGCGACGATCCTGTTCCTGGCCTCGCCGGACAACAAGGTAACGCGAGGAGCTATCGTGCCCGTCTATGGGCGGTCGTGACAGGTCGGACTGTCAAAACCTTGTCCACCGAACTCAACAACAAGGCCAAACTCGCGAAAATCGAAACCACCTTACGCGAAGATCCGAGCATCAATCTCCTCGTCAACAATGCCGGCATCGGTTCGATGGTACCGCTGATGAATGCCGATGAAAGTCAGAAGATCGGCTGACGCTTTACCGATTCGGGGTGTCCCTGAGCTGCACGTCCGGTCCCTTAGATTTGACTGGAGTTCCAAAATGCCACCGACCACGAATGATGACACCACCTTGTGGCCGGCCTTGCCTTACGAGGCCTGGAAAGACACTTATGCCACACTGCACTTGTGGACTCAGATTGTCGGGAAAATTCGGCTCAAGCAAACTCCCTGGCTCAATCATTCCTGGCATGTGGTCCTCTGTCTATCGCCCCGGGGTTTGACGACGTCGCCTATTCCCTACGGGGATCGCGCCTTCCAGCTCGATTTTGATTTTCTGGATCACGTCCTGCGCGCATCGACAAGCGATGGGGCACGAAGAGAGGTGAGGCTCGTTCCGCAGTCTGTGGCGAAATTCTATGCCGAGCTCATGCAATCTCTCTCGGAGCTCGGCGTTGAAGTTCGCATCAACGAGTTGCCCAACGAAATTCCTGACGCTATCCCCTTCAGCGAAGACCACATCCACGCCTCCTATGACAGAGACTTCGCCCAACGCTTGTGGCGTATTTTGCTGCAGTCAGAGCGCGTGCTAAGCGAATTTCGGACATCCTTCATCGGCAAATGCAGTCCGGTGCATTTCTTTTGGGGAAGCTTCGACCTGGCCGTGACGCGCTTTTCTGGGCGCCGTGCACCTTCTTTTCCGGCGGGGGGAGGTGTCCCAAATCTTCCCGAGGATGTGGTGCGGGAAGCATACTCTCATGAGGTCAGTAGCGCCGGTTTCTGGCCGGGCGGCCAAGGGATCGACTACCCCGCATTCTATTCTTACGCCTCGCCGGCGCCGCCAGGCTTCTCCACGGCTGCGACACGCCCTTCGCAAGCCTTCTGGAGCCGCGAGCTGAACGAATACATACTGCCCTATGACGCAGTCCGCACTGCCGACAGCCCAGATGAGGTCCTGATGGAATTTTTGATGAGCACCTATGAGGCGGCTGCCTCTACCGGAAATTGGGATCGCGCGGCCTTGGAATGTCCTCTCGGCGTGCCTGGCAGGCCGCGCCCCGTGTTATAGGTTTCGATGAATGCCAGCAGGTCCGCGTCGCTCCCCAACTCGTTCACCCCTTCCACGGAAACAAGGCTCACGATGAGCGAGCACAAGACGCAAGATCTTGGGGCGGCGTAAGGCATTCGTGGGCGTCGCCATTAACTCAAGGAGGACATCGATGACCATGGACCTCACCTACTGGACACCTCGAATGCTATCCGTCCTGCGGATAGTCACCGGCCTTTTGTTCCTGGAACACGGAACTGAGAAACTTTTGGGCTTTCCGGTTTCCCCTAACCCAGCTCCGATCCTTTTCTCGCTGCTAGG
>JAENXG010000040.1 GCA_016649675.1 Methyloceanibacter sp. | reverse complement strand
TGTGGGGCCGGGACGCGCAACGGACCGATGCTAACGCTGGCGCGCTGTGGAACGGGAACGGCGGTATCGCCGTTGCACAAAATGTCGCAAGCGAAGCCGATGTCGATGCGCTAATGGCAAAGGCCGAGGCCGCCGGCGCGCATCTTGAAGCCAGCGGCCAAGACCTTCTGGGGTGGCTATGACGGCTATTTCACCGATTCCGATGGCCATCTCTGGGAGATCGCCTTCAATCCGCATTGGGCCTTGCATGAGGATGGCCGGATCAAGCTGCCGGAATGATTGAGCCAAACCATCTCTTCGTCTATGGCACGCTCAGAGCGGAAAGCGCCCACCCGATGGCGCACCGCTTGCGCGTGGCTGCCAAGCTCCTCGGCCGAGGACACGCGCCGGGTCTTCTCTTTGACTTGGGGACTTATGCGGCGGCGCTCTTTGCTCCCGAGGAGAAGTATCGCGTGATCGGCGAAGTTTTCACCCTCGGGCCGAACAAGAGGCTCCTTGCCGACCTCGACAAATATGAGGGCGTCACCGGCGTGGAGGATGCCGACGACATGTTCCGCCGCATCGTCATCGAGATCGCCCTCGACAGAGGCGGCAGCGTCGAAGCCTGGGCCTACGGATTGAAAGAGGCGCCTCGGGCACGACTGATCGGCAGTGGGGATTTCATCGCCGATCGGCGTTTGCGCAAGCCCCGCGCCCTTCACCCGTAAACCTTCCCGGTTCACAGCCGTTTGTATCGAGGCGAGGGGACGGCTAAAAGGGCGGTCCCCCTTGGGTTTCAGGTGGGTGCGCTCTTTGGCGAAAGCATGGACCAAGCGATGACGAGTGCCGAGCCGGCCACAGAGACCGCGCCGAAATGGGTCTACACCTTCGGCGCCGGACGCGCCGACGGCTCTGCCGAGCTGCGCGATCTCCTCGGCGGCAAGGGAGCCTATCTTGCCGAGATGTCGCGACTCGGCCTTCCCGTGCCGCCCGGCTTCACCATCTCGGCCGAGGTCTGCTCGGTCTATTACGAGCTTGGCCGCAAGCTGCCAGACGCGCTGAAGCCGATGGCGAGCGACGCGCTCGATACTGTTGGCACGATTGCCGGCGCGAGATTCGGCGAGGTAGACAACCCGCTGCTCGTTTCGGTCCGCTCGGGCTCGCGCGCCTCGATGCCCGGCATGATGGACACCGTGCTCAATCTCGGCCTCAACGATCAGACCGTCGAGGGGCTGGCGCGGCGCTCGGCTGACCGAAGATTCGCCTACGATACCTATCGCCGCTTCATCCAGATGTATGCCGATGTCGTGCTTGGCCTCGACCACGAGCTGTTCGAGGAGATCCTGGAGAACTTCAAAAATCTCAAAGGCCTGGAATACGACACGGAACTGAGCGCCGAAGATTGGGCGGAGATCGTGACGCGCTTCAAGTCCCTCGTCGCGACCGAGCTCGGCGAGCCCTTCCCGCAAGATCTGCATCTCCAGCTCTGGGGCGCCATCGCCGCCGTGTTCGGCTCCTGGCAAAACGCCCGCGCCATCGCCTATCGCCGCCTCCACGACATTCCCGACGATTTGGGAACGGCGATCAACATCCAGGCCATGGTGTTCGGCAATATGGGGGAAAGCAGCGCGACCGGCGTCGTCTTCACCCGCAACCCTTCCACCGGCGCGCATGAGCTGTACGGCGAGTTCCTGGTCAATGCGCAAGGCGAGGACGTGGTGTCGGGCATGCGGACGCCGCAGCCCCTGACCGAGGCGGCGCGGCGCGTCTCGGGCTCGAGCAAGCCCTCCCTCGAGGGCCTCATGCCCGATGTGTTCGCCGAGCTTGCCGCGGCGTGCTCGAGGCTCGAGGCGCATTTCCGCGACCTCCAGGACATCGAGTTCACCGTGCAGGAGGGCAAGCTCTTCTTGCTGCAGACCCGGGCCGGCAAGCGCTCGACGCAAGCCGCGCTGAAGATCGCCATCGACATGGCGGAGGAAGGCCTGATCGGCCGCGAGCAGGCGGTGAGCAGCATCAATGCCGCGCAGCTCGACCAGCTCCTGCATCCGACGCTCGACCCCAATGCGGAGAAAATGATCCTTGCCAAGGGATTGCCGGCCTCGCCCGGAGCCGCCTCAGGCGAGCTCGTCTTCGATGCCGACGAGGCCGTGCATCTCAAGGCGCAAGGTCACACCGTGATTCTCGCCCGCGTCGAGACCTCGCCCGAGGACGTGCAGGGCATGCATGCCGCGGTCGGCGTTCTCACCACGCGAGGCGGCATGACCAGCCATGCGGCGGTGGTGGCGCGCGGCATGGGGCGGCCTTGCGTCGTCGGCGCCTCCGCGGTCGTCATCGACCTTGAGCGCGAGACCCTGCTCGCCGGCGGCGTGCTTCTGCACAAGGGCGATATCGTCACCATCGACGGCTCGACCGGCCAGATCATCAAGGGGCGCGTGCCGATGCGCGAGCCGAAGCTCTCGGAGGACTTCGCCACCTTGATGAAATGGGCCGACGGCTTCCGCCGCATGAGAGTGCGCGCCAATGCCGATACGCCGGCCGATGCGCGCCAGGCGCGCGCCTTCGGGGCTGAAGGCATCGGGCTTTGCCGCACCGAGCATATGTTCTTCGAGGAGAGCCGCATCCTCGCCATGCGCGAGATGATTCTCGCCGAGGATCAGGAGGGGCGGCGCCGGGCGCTGGCGAAGCTGCTGCCGGCTCAGCGCCAGGATTTCATCGAGCTGTTCGAGATCATGGCCGGGCTGCCGGTGACCATCCGCCTGCTCGATCCGCCGCTGCACGAGTTCCTTCCGCATGGCGAGGAGATCATCGGCGAGGTTGCCGCCAGCATGGGCGTGAGCGTGGCGAGGTTGCGGCGCCGCGTGGTGGCTTTGAGCGAGTTCAACCCCATGCTCGGCCAGCGCGGCGCGCGGCTGCTCGTGAGCTACCCCGAGATCGTCGAGATGCAGGCCCGCGCCATCTTCGAGGCGGCGATCGAGGCCGGCAAGCAGCTGCATTCGCGTGTCATGCCGGAGATCATGGTGCCGCTCGTCGCTGCCAAGGGCGAGCTCGACCTCATCAAGGCGCGCATCGCGGCGACCGCCCGCGCCGTCGAGAAGGAGCGGGGAACGAGCGTCGCTTATTCGGTGGGCACCATGGTCGAGCTGCCCCGCGCCTGCCTGCTGGCCGGCGAGATCGGCCGGAGCGCAGACTTCTTCTCCTTCGGCACCAACGACCTGACCCAGACCACCTTTGGCCTCAGCCGCGACGATGCCGGGCGATTCTTGGGCGAGTACACCGAGAAGGGAATCATCCACGACGATCCCTTCGTGACCCTCGACAAAGCCGTGGGCGAGCTGATGCAGATCGCCGTCGAGCGCGGGCGGCAAGCGCGCCCCGACCTCAAGATGGGGATCTGCGGCGAGCATGGCGGGGACCCGGAAACTATTGTTTTCTGTGAGAAAATCAGGCTCAATTATGTGTCCTGCTCGCCTTACCGGGTGCCGGTCGCGCGCCTTGCCGCGGCACAAGCCGCTTTGGGCCGCTCGGTAACCGATAATTAGGGGTTATCGCAAGAAATGGGGAGGAGTTGCCGTTCACCACAATTTGCCCTAATTTACCGGGCAGGGTTAAGGGTAATGAGACGGAAGCCGGGCCAAAACCGGTGGGGGAACTGGGGCTTAAAATACTGATTTCCCACCATTTTGCCTGGTTGAATACGGGGACGCCCTGGGCGCGTTAGGCTTATTGCCTGCGCATCAGGGCAATGCGGGGGAATGCCGGCCGGCGCGTCGGACGGATTTTCCCGCAAGGTTACGGTGGGTAACCTGGAGGGACAATGGGCGGACGCTTGCCTCGTCGGGTGTGGCACACCGTAGCTGCGCTCGTGCCGCTACCCCTGATCGCTATGGGCTACGTCGCCGCGGTCCCGGGCAATCCCGTCGCCTTTCAAATCGAGCTTTTCCTCTCAGGTGACGGTGCGGCGTATCCTCAGACGCGCGCCGCCGACGTCGCCAATCCCCCGCAGCGCCTGCCGCGCGAGGCCGCTCAGCTCTTCCACACCGGCGGCAAAGGCCCAAGGGCCGACCAATATCTCGCAGCCAACACCGTCACCTCTGCCGGCAAGCAGCTCATCGCCGCGAGCCTGATGGGCGATCCCGGCATGACCCGGACCCTTTCCTATCGCGGCGAGGTCAGCCGCAACTTGAAGGGTGACCGGCTGAAGCCGACCATCACCGACGTGGCGCTGAAAGGCTCCGTCGGCGCCTCCGGCGGCTCGATGTTCATGAACGCGGTGGCCACCTCGCCCTTCATGTCGAGCTTCGACGTCACCTCCTTCAAGCCGTCGGCTGAAGAGATCGCCTACCACCCGAGCGCCGATGGGTTGAACTTCAGATATAAGGGCGAGAGCCAGGCCGAGTTCGAGATGCGCGAGCGTCGCTGCCTCGCCACTGCCATCTATTTCGAGGCGCGCGGCGAGCCGGTGCGCGGCCAGATCGCGGTCGCCCAGGTGATCCTCAATCGGGTGAGAAGCCCGCTCTTCCCGCAGACCATCTGTGGCGTCGTCTATCAAGGCCAGATGCATCCGGGCTGTCAGTTCTCCTTCACCTGTGACGGCCACACCGACAACCCGCGCAATGACGATCAATGGGCGCTCGCTCAGGACATCTCCAAGAAGATCACCGCGGGCGAGCTGTGGCTTCCCGAGGTCAGCTATTCGACCTACTACCACGCCAATTACGTGAGCCCGAGCTGGATCGGCGACATGAGCAAGATCGACAAGATCGGCCGCCACATCTTCTACAAGAAGCGCAACGAGAAGCCTTACGAGGTCGATGCGACGGCGGAAGAGACAGCCCAAACTGCGTCGGCTGAAGGCTCGTCGGCCCTGACGCTCACCCCCACGCTGTCCCTCGTCTCGTCGATGGCGGGCAGCGCTACTCCTCCCACTCAAGCGATGAGTCTAGGCTACGCGCCGCATGAGTAAGCGCGCCGACCGAGATGACGTCGACGCCGGTCATCGCGATCTCCCGAACATTCTCTAGGCTCACGCCGCCCGAAGCCTCGGTCACGGCGCGTCCCTTCACCAAAGCCACCGCCTTTTTCAGCATCCCGACATCCATATTGTCGAGAAGCACCGCATCGATGGGGAAGCGCAATGCTTCTTCCAGCTGATCGAGCGTGTCGACCTCGACCTCGATCTTGACGAGATGCCCCGTGCGCGCGCGAAGCGCATTGAGCGCGTTGGCAAGTCCGCCTGAAGCGGCGATGTGGTTGTCCTTCACCAGAACCGCGTCATAGAGGCCGAAACGGTGGTTGACGCCGCCGCCGGCTCTGACCGCGTATTTCTCGAACGCGCGGAGCCCCGGCGTGGTTTTGCGCGTGCAGGCGATCCTGGCGCCTGTGCCCTCGACCGCTGCCACATAGGCGGCCGTCAGCGTGGCGATCCCGCTTAAACGGTTGACGAAGTTGAGCGCAGTCCGCTCGCCCGTGACCAGCGCGCGCGTCTTGGCGGAGATCCGCGCCATCGTGCCGGAGGCTTCGACCTTGCCGCCGTCCTCGACGACCCGCGTGAACCTGGCCTCAGGATCGAGCGTCCGGAAAGCGGCCTCGGCGAGATCGAGGCCTGCGATCACACCCGGCTTGCGCGCCACGATCCGAGCCTTGCCTAGCGCCCCGGCCGGAATGACGGCATCGGTGGTGATGTCGCCGGCGCTCCCGAGATCCTCTTCGAGCGCGGCCGTTACGGCCCGCTCAACGAGAAGCGGCGGCAGCTGCAGCGTGACGGGGGAGGCGCCCTCATGCATGGAGCGCAGCGTGGCGCGAGACGGCGGCAAGCTTGCGCCCGGGCCTTTGCGTCTCGGCCGCCTCTCTCGCGATCTCCTCGGCCTGGGCGAGGGTAAGGAAGCTCCGCCGCGCGAGTTTCGCATCGGCGGTCGGGTAGTCGCTGCGGAAGTGCGCGCCGCGGCTCTCCTTGCGCACGAGCGCTGCCGCCGTGATCAGCTTGGCGGTGGTGAGCATGTTGGCCAGACGCGGGTCGCCCTTTGACTCACGCTCGAGCGCGGCAATGACCGGAAGTGCGGCTGTCAGCGATTTCTCATCGCGGATCACAGCCACCTCCGCCGTCATGGTGCGGCGGAGCACCTGCTCGGCGCGCGTGTTCTCGCTGCCCGCGGCTGTCGCGCCAGGCGCCTCGGTCTCGCTTGGCCGGGGTGCCTTGAGATTGGCAGGAGGTATCGTGCCGGCAATGTCGCGGGCGACGCGGGCGCCGAACACCACGGCTTCGAGCAGCGAGTTTGAGGCAAGGCGGTTCGCGCCATGTGCACCCGTAGAGGCCACCTCGCCGCACGCCCACAGCCCATCGACGGTGCTGCGCCCTTGCGCGTCGGTGAGGATGCCGCCCATGTGGTAATGCGCCGCCGGCGCCACGGGGATCAGCTCGCGCGTGGGATCGATGCCCGCCGCGCGGCAGGCTGCGAACACGGTGGGGAAATGCTCGGCAAGCGCCGGCCCGAGGGGACGGCAATCGAGGAAAGCGCCGCGCCCGCTCGCGACCTCACGGTAGACGGCGCGTGCCACCACGTCGCGGGGGCCGAGCTCGGCATCGGCGTGGATGGCGCGCATGAAGCGCTCGCCGCGCGCATTGATCAGGAGCGCGCCTTCGCCGCGCAGCGCCTCGGTGGCGAGCGGGGCGGGGTCGCGGCCAATATTGATGGCGGTCGGATGGAACTGCACGAACTCGGCGTCAGCGATCACGGCGCGGGCGCGGGCGGCAATGGCGATGCCTTCGCCGCGGGCCTCGCGCGGGTTGGTGGTGATGGCGAAGAGCTGGCCGGCGCCTCCGGTTGCGAGCACCACGGCGCTGGCCGAAAGGACGAGCCCACGCGCCAAGGGCCCGCCATTTACCGGCGCGATCTCGATGCCTGCAACACGGCCGTCGCGCATGACGAGATCACGGGCGGCAAAGCCCTCAACCACGCTGATCGAAGGGGTCTGCCTCACCGCCTCCATCAGCGCGTGCATGATGGCGCGGCCGGCGGTATCGCCCTTGACGTGGAGGATGCGGTTTCTGCCGTGCGCCGCCTCGCGGCCCAAGCTCCAATGGCCCTCGAGGTTCTTGTCGAAGGGGACGCCGTAGGACAGCAGGTCCTCGATCCGATCGCGCGCCTCGGCCGCCAGAAGATGGGCGATCTTCGGATCGACGATGCCGGCGCCGGCGGTGATGGTGTCGGCGGCATGCGCCTCGGGACTATCTCCTTCCGCGAGTGCTGCGGCAATGCCGGCTTGCGCCCAGAGGCTCGATGCCCCTTCGCCGAAGCGCGCGGCCGAGACGACGGTGACGGGAAGCGGCGCCAGCTTGAGCGCGGTGAAGAGACCGGCAAGTCCGGCGCCGACCACGACCACGCCGTTTGGCTGACCTTTCGCTGAGGACGGGTGCTTGTGGGTCATCGGGGGGAGCCGCTGAGCGGTCGCGTCAGTGGTTGAGGTTGACCATGCGCTCGACGGACGCGCGCGCCCGCTCGGCGATATGCTCAGGCACGGTGACCTCCTCCTTGAGGAAGACGAGCGACTCGAGGATCTTCGGCAGCGTGATGCGCTTCATATGCGGGCAGAGATTGCACGGCCGCACGAAGTTCACCTTCGGCACCTCGACCGCCACGTTGTCGCTCATCGAGCACTCGGTCACGAGCAACACCTTGCTCGGCTGATGGTCCTTTACCCATTTGATCATGCCGCTGGTCGAGCCGGTGAAATCGGCTTCGGCGAGCACATCGGGGGCGCATTCCGGATGCGCGATGATCTTCACGCCGGGGTCCGCCTCGCGATAGGCGCGCAGCTCCTCGCCGGTGAAGCGCTCATGCACCTCGCAATGGCCCTTCCAGGTGATGATCTCGACTTTCGTCTGGGTCTGCACCCATTTGGCGAGATATTCGTCGGGGATGAGGATGACCCGCTTGGCCCCAAGCGATTCCACCACGCGCACCGCGTTCGAGGAGGTGCAGCAGATGTCGGACTCGGCCTTCACCTCCGCCGAGGTGTTGACATAGGTCACCACCGGCACGCCGGGATAGGCTTCGCGCAAGCTCCGCACGTCGGCGCCGGTGATGGAGGCGGCAAGCGAGCAGCCGGCTCTGGAATCGGGGATCAGCACCAGCTTGTCGGGGCTGAGCAGCTTCGAGGTCTCGGCCATGAAATGCACGCCGCCCTGGACGATGATCTCGGCGTCGGTCTTGGCCGCCTCGCGCGCAAGCTGGAGCGAGTCGCCGACGACGTCGGCGACGCAGTGGAAGATCTCGGGCGTCATGTAGTTGTGCGCCAGCACCACCGCGTTGCGCGACCGCTTGAGATCGTTGATGGCCTTGATGTAGGGGGCGAAGCCCGGCCACTCGATGGGCGGGATGACGCGCGATACGCGCTCGTAAAGATGCGCGGTCTCGCGTGCCACCTCAGGCGTATAGGCGAGGTCGGGCAGGATGGAAGGCGCAAGCGCCGTCGCTGCCTTCCGCACGTCAAGCGGCCTGCTGCTGTGAACCGTCGTCATCGGTTCAATTCTCCCGTGATCCATAATGCTCATATTGAGCATATATGGTCGTTAAAACATCCGGCGCAAGGCCGGCGCTCAAGGCTATTCTCATTTGGAGTATAGGGGATCGGGAGCCCGCATCAAGGGGGCCTGCGGCACCATTGCCATGATTGTGAAGTCGCCATCCCGGGCCTCCCGGACACGGTCTGGCGCAGGAAGCGCCGCCACGCCGAAGAGGCGGGCGAATCATGGTGGCCCTTGCCGCCGTCTCGGATTAACTTAAGGGCCGAGTACGAGGGGTTGAGGAATGCGTAGACGCTCCTTGGTCGCCGCGCTTGTTGCGGTTGCTTCGGCCATCCTATGCGGCGCTTTGACGCCAGTCCCGGCCTCCGCCGAGGACGGTCCGGCTGCGATAAAGGCTGCCGGCCCGAACGCCGGCGCGCCTGACGCAGCCGATCAACAGCCGGCAACCCCGACCGAAGCAGCACCCGACGACGCCCAGCCCGCGGCAAGCCCGACTGCTGTAACCCCCGTACAAACGACGCCTCAGCCGGTTGCAGCCACGCCCGTCGTTGCCGCCATCCGCGCGACGCTCGCCGACCCAGCCTTCCGCAAGGGCGCGTCTGCCGACGACATTGGCGTTTTGCAAGCCTTTTATGACGAGCAGAGCGATCCGCTCTGGATGACGGACATGGGGTTCTCAGGTGAGGCTCTGGCCGTTATCGATGAGGTGCTGAAGGCCGACGATTGGGGCCTGTCGAGCGCTGCCTTCACGCTGCCGCCGGCGGGCGATCTCCCGGCCTCGGTAGACGCCGCAGCCGCAAGCGAGATCAAGCTCGACCTCGCCATCCTGAAATATGCCCGCTATGCGCGAGGGGGACGGGCAGACCCCGCCAAGCTCAGCAAACTCATCGGTGAGACCCCGAGCCTGCGCGATCCGAAGACCGTCTTGAGCGAGATTGCTGCCGCCGAAGCGCCCGACGCTTACCTTCGGTCTCTGCACCCGAAGCACGAGCAGTTCCAGCGTCTGCACCAGGCGCTGCTCAAGGCTCGCGCCGAAAGCGGCGCTGGCGCCAACGCAACGAACGCGCAGCGGATCATCGTCAATATGGAGCGTTGGCGCTGGATGCCCGAGGATCTCGGCTCGCTCTATGTCTGGCTCAATATTCCGGCGTTCACCGTCCACGTCGTCAAGGAAGGAAAGCCGATTTATTCGGACAAGATCGTCGTCGGAGAAATGAAATATGCCACCCCGGTGTTCTCGGCAGATCTGAAGTCGGTCGTGTTCAATCCCGAATGGACGGTGCCCCCCACCATCGTTCGCGAGAATCTGCTGCCGAGTCTGCGGGGAGGCGGGGGATGGTTCGGCGGCGGCAACACCGCGATCCTCGATCAGCATGAGCTCAAGGTGAACTACAACGGCAAGCGGGTGGATCCGAGCAGCATCGACTGGAATCACGTCAACATGGGCGCGATCAGCTTCGTGCAGGCACCTGGGCCCAACAACGTGCTCGGCAAGGTCAAGTTCGTCTATCCGAACCCTTACTCCGTCTACATGCACGACACCATCAAGGAGGGGCTGTTCGACAAGGACTCGCGGGCCGAGGGGCATAATTGCCCGCGCGTTTTCAAACCCGGCAAGATCGCCGCCGTCATTCTCGCCGCAGATCAGAACATGCCCCAGGCCCAGGTCGATAAGCTGCTTGCCGACGGCTATAACAGCGCGATCAACGTCCAGCACCATATCCCGGTGCACACGGCCTATTTCACCGCCGTGGTCAACGATGACGGCAAAGTCGAGACCTTCGCCGACATCTACAAGCTCGACGGCGTGATCGCGGCGGCGATTCTCGGCAAGGACGCGAAGGCTGACGCCGTCGCTGACAATGCGCAAGCCAAAGCCAAGCCCCAAGCAGACGCGCCGGCCGGCGGTGCCGCCGGCGGCTTCGCCTACTCCACCCCCTGAGCGAGGGGGAGGCGAGAGCAACCTGCGGCGCTATTGCTGAACCGTAAGTTGAAGCAAAAGTAGTCGTGCGCGATACTCGGGCGTTCCGCCTCGCCGGCCAGAAGCAAGAATGACAGAGCCCGTCGCGTTAAAGTACCGCGCCTTCATTTCCTATAGTCATGCCGACACGAGCGCAGCCAAGTGGCTGCATCGCGGGCTTGAGGGCTTCCCCGTCGACAAGGAGCTTGTGGGCCGGGAGACGGCGACTGGGGCGATCCCGAAGTCGCTCAAGCCCGTGTTCCGCGACCGCGACGACTTCACCGCCGGCCATACTCTGACCGAGCAGACGCTTGCCGCGCTCGATGCCTCGGCGGCGCTGATCGTCATCTGTTCGCCTGCCGCCGCCAACAGCCGTTACGTCAACGAGGAGATCCGCCTCTTCAAGTCGCTTCACCCTGAGCGGCCTGTCATCCCGCTCATCGTCGCCGGCAAGCCCGGAAATGCCGAGCTTGAATGCTTTCCGCCGTCGCTGAAATTCAAGCTCGACGCTGAAGGACAGATCACGGAGGAGCCCACCGGCCTGCTGGCGGCCGACATCCGCGAGGAAGGCGACGGCAAGAACCTCGCGCTGGCCAAAGTGGTGGCAGGTCTGCTCGGCGTGTCCTCAGACGACGTCTTCCGCCGTGCCGAGCGAGAGCGCCGGCGCAAGGGCAGGGTGCGCAACGGCGTCATCGGGGTGCTGGCCTTCCTCGCCGTCGCCGCGACGGGCAGCGCCGTCTATGCCTGGCAGCAGCTTAAGACCAACGAGGCCTTCCTCAACGCCACGCTCAAGACCGCCACCGAGATCGTCGATACCGCGGTGCAGCAGGCTGAAAGATACGGTATCCCGCGTGCTGCCACGGGCAGCTTGCTGGCAAAGGCGGAAGCCCTGTTCGACAACATGAGCCTGCTCGGTCGCCCGACACCGGAGCTACGCCGTCAAAAGGCGTGGATGTTCATCCAGTTTGCCCGCAACTATGCCCTTCTCGGTAACATTGCGAAGTGGCAGGAGCACGCAGAGGAAAGCTACCGCCTCCTGACCGACTTGGTGGCCGAAGCGCCGGAGGATTTGGATTATCAACGCGATCTCTCGGTTGCGCAAACCGAGCTTGGCGACGTACTGGCCATCGAGGGCGAACTCCCTGCCGCGTTCAAATTATATCAGGATGCCCTTGGCATAGAGCAGCGCCTCGCGCAGTCCGATCCCGGCGAGCCAGTGATCCAGCGCGATCTCTCGGTTGGGTACCATAAGGTCGGCTACGTGTTGCAGGCGCAAGGCAAGCTCGACGAGGCAATCGAGGCATATCGGCAGGATCTCGCCATCGCCACGCGTCTCGCCGAGTCCGATCAAGACAACGCGCAGTGGCAGCGTGATGTCGCAGTGAGCACGGACAATATCGGCGACATGCTACTCGCGCTGGGCAAGCCCAACGAGGCGCTCGCCGCGTATCAGGACGCCAACAAGGCCTTCCAAACCTTGGTCGACATGGACAACCGCAACACGCAGTGGCCGAGCGATCTCTTGATTTCCTACGCCAAGGTAGGGAAGGCGTTGCAGGCGCAAGGCAAGCTCGACGACGCGCTCGAGGCTTATCGGAAGGGCTTTGCCGTCGCCCAACGTCTTGCCCAATCCGATCCCAGCAATGCGGCGTGGCAGCGCGATGAAGCGGCCGGCGACGACAATATCGGCGACATGCTGTTGGCGCAGGGCAAGCCCAACGAGGCGCTCGCCGCTTATCAGGACGCCAACAAAGTTTTCCAAGCTTTGGTCGCGATGGACGCCAGCAATATGCGGTGGGCGCGCGATCTCGCGATATCATACGAGAAGATCGGCAACACGCTGGCGGCGCAAGGTCGACTCGAGGGGGCACTTGCGCTTTATCGCGGCTGCCTCGACATCAGGACCTATCTGGTCGCTTCCGATCCTAGCAATACGCAGTGGCAGGACGACCTTGCCGTGAACCACGGCAAGGTTGCCATGGTCCTAGCGCTACCGGGTGATGCAACGGGCGCGCTCAATGAATTCCACCAGAGACGCGCAATCCTTGCGGCGCTCAAAGAGCAAACCCCTGATAGCGCAACGCTGGCCGGGGATCTTGCCTGGCTCGATGGCGAGATCGCGAAGCTGAAGCCCGGAAGTGCCCCTGAGCAGGGGACAACTCAACCGGAGCAGGCCGCAAGGGAATCCGAGCATCCGGCTCAATAATCATGGGCCTCCGTGCGTTCTTTTGCTAGGTTCAGGCGCCGGGCGCGATCCTGCTCGGCATGAAAGGAAGCCTCACGGTGCAGTCGCAATTCACCGTCGGAATTAGCGTGGAAGGCAAGGGCGACCGGCTGGTGGTCAAGGCCGAGGACGCTCTGATTGCGGCGCTCAAGGTCAAGGCCGAGCATCCCGAGGCCACCATCACCTATGTGCGCCGGCTCAATCGGCGCGGCGATACACGCCATCCACCGCACCGGCTTACCGAAACCCGCAACTAGCGCGGTAGCGCGCTCCACCGCATCAGGGCGTAGGTCGCCAGGCACCCCAGCAGCAAGGCGCCGGCCAGCGCGGGCGCGCGCCAATCCCCCGTAGCAACCCGCGTCACGACGAGAACGAGACACACGAACGCACCGAGAGCCGGCACGAAGAGTGGCACCTCGAAGCGTCCGGGCTTCTCCCCCTTACGGCGCTTCAAAATGAAAAGCGCCCCGTTGGTGACAGCGAACACGAGCAGCAGAAGGAGCACGGTCGCCGCTGCAAGCTCAGCGATCGTCCCTAACAGAGCAAGCGGCGCCAGCACCAAAAACAGCACCGCAATGGCAATTTGCGGCGTCCGCCTGCCGGCGTGGACCTTGCCAAATACCGCGGGCAAGAGGCCCTGGCGCGCCATGCCGTAGATGAGGCGCGAGGCGGTGATGTAGTTGACGAGCGCGGTGTTGGTCACGGCGAACAGCGTGACCCCGGTGAAGATGACGGGAGGGATAGACGGTGCGGCGCGCGTGACCACCTCGGTGATGGGTCCCGGCGCCTCGGCGAGCTCCTGCCACGGCACGACCGAGACGGAAGTGATCGCAACCGCGATATAGAGGAGCGCGGCGCCCGCCATGGCGAGGATGAGACCAAGCGGAAGGGTGCGCTCGGGATCGCGGGTCTCCTCCGCGACATTGATTATGTCCTCGAAGCCGATAAAGGCGAAGAAGGCGAGCACGGCCCCCTGCATGACGAGGAGCCACGCCTGCTCCCCGCCGGGAGCGGCAGGTGTGGCGAAATAGTCGACCGTCCCCCAATAGGAGAAACCGACGGCGACGACGAGGGCGAGCCCACCCGCCTCGATCAGCGTGCACAGCACGTTCACCCACATGGATTCGCGGATGCCGCGGAAGACGACGCCGGTCATGACCAGCAGGAAGCCGAGGGCAAGCCATGACAAGGGCAGGCCTTCGATCCCGAGCAGGGCGGCGAGATTTGCCGCGAACACCTGGCTCTGCGTGGCGATCGAGGT
>JAENXG010000346.1 GCA_016649675.1 Methyloceanibacter sp. | reverse complement strand
CACAAGCCCTGTCAATCCAAAGACCGAAACACCTGTGGATGAAGAGCGCTGATGGCGACGGCCACCCGAAACCGGGTGGCTGCGGGCACCCATGATCCAATTGGCTCCAGGTAGCCAGTAGGGGACCTGGGCTCCTGCCATCTCCTCGTTCTTCCGAGCATAACTGGCTTGTGGCAGAGTCTGGGTTGGCGGCGATCAATCCATTGCTTTAAGGAGCATCCCCATGACCAGGGTTCTCGATGAAGTCCTGACGGCGAATGAGGCCTATGCACTAGGGTTCGGTGATAAGGGCGCCCTGGCGCTGCCACCGGCGCGGCGCTTTGCGATCCTAACCTGCATGGATGCGCGGCTCGATCCCGCTAAGTTTGCCGGTCTGAAAGAAGGCGATGCCCACGTTATCCGCAACGCGGGTGGGCGCGCGAGCGATGATGCTATCCGCTCGCTTGTCATCTCCCACAAACTTCTCGGCACCAACGAGTGGTTCGTCATCCACCACACCGACTGCGGCATGGAGACGTTCACCGACGAGGTGATGCGCTCGCTCCTGAAAAACAGCCTCGACACCGCGAAGCTTGAGGAGGACGGTTGGCAGGATGTTGGCCGGGGGCCCGGCTCCGCGGAAGGGGACTTCATCGACTGGCTGACAATCAAGAATCAGAGCGAGAGCGTCACCAGCGATGTGCGACGGATTAGGTCGCATCCTCTCGTCCCCGACTCGGTGCCGATCTACGGCTATGTCTATGACGTAAAAAAGGGACGACTGGTCGAGGTGCCGGAGGCAACCAGGGTTGGGCAGCCTACGTAATCATGCGCTGGGACTCGCCTCGCGGCGGGGCTCACCTGTTGGCGAGACGGTCAATAGGTTTTGAGCGAGTGGCACCCTGCGCCCACGGGCTCGAAATCGATCTCGATTGGCACTGGGGTGGCACTGGGCTGCCTAAAGCCTGCCTGTCATTCCAGCTTAACCCATTGATCGAGTTGGTGACCCCGACAGGATTTGAACCTGTGACCCTCAGATTAGGAATCTGAGATACATACGTAGAATCAATAGGTTAGGCGGCATGTGTCTAACAAAGTGTCTAACTTTTGGCACTGAAATGAGGGGCTCTATAGGGCTAAACTGCCGCGTGATGTCGAACTTAACGCACCCTCTCTTTAAGCGAGCAGACAGTCAAAATAGGGCGGCCCAGGGGCTATCCAACCTGCCTAGACTACCTTGGTCGACAGCGCTCGGAGTTCCTCGGCTTGTCCCATGAGCGCGCCGAATTGATTGCGCCAATAGGCAGCCTGCAAATCCAAAATCTCGCCGAGATTCTTGGCGCCGACCAGTTTCCTTAAAAGACAGAAGCTGGCATTGACGTTGCGCTGAGCGATTTCAATCCCCTCATGCTGGCGCAGCACAGCGCCCTGAGCTGCAGCCTCAAAAGCTTTCTCGAAACCTGCCAGCACGATTTCGGGCCAAGCTTGCTGGGCACACTCAGGATTGGAGGGTCCAAGAGCCAAATCGCCAAAGTAGACGATCGGATACGCGCCGCGCACGTTGTCGGAGGCAATTTCGGAGCCCGTGGAACCTTTCATCTGAAAACCCTCACTGGTGCAGTTTGCACGCGGGAGGTCGTCACCGCGGTATTGAAACTATATGGAGTGATGGGAAGAGGTTTCCAACTTTGGCGCCCCTTTTTTTGGGCTCCGTCTCAGCGCGGCTTGCCTTTTCAGCCCGCCGCGGCAAGCGCACATGTACAACGACTCTCAGTCAGAAGCCCACGCGGGTGCGACGAGCGCTGGCCTTTGTCTGCTTTGGGTTAGTTGCTGACGTGATAGCGCCCCATCGAGTTGGTCGGACGCTGCATCACCGCAAATTTCAGCTTCGGGTCAAAAGGCGAATTAGTTGGTAAGCTCAACAGTGTCTGCTTTCAACCAAGAAGGTGATGGTCACCGTTCCGCAGAAAAGTTCACCGGTGAACTTTCGGGAGATTGAGCTTACGAAGCCTCTGCGTTCACCGCCGGCGCACTCGCCGTCATCCGTTATGCCAAGATCCATGGAAACGTCAGGACGTAGCGTCGCTTCAACTGACGGCGGATGAGCCCATTGCCTTCCACGTCGATGCCGTGGACCTGAAACACCGACTTGGGTCGTGGTCGCTTGCATGATTGGCTCCTCCGAATCGTGGGGGCCGGTGGAGGAGCCGTCCACAGCATCAAGAGCGGACCTCCTGACTCCTGGCGAGACACAGGTAGGCGGGATTTGCCGCCACTTTGCTTCCACGGCCCGGCCCGTCCTTTGTCCGCATCGGCAGATCCGTCCATTCGGTTTCGTCCCCGCCGGGCCCAGGAACGCGCCTGGGCCGAAGTGCCATCGATTGGCCTGTAATTCGATGGTCGCAACTGATGCTTCAAAGGCATCCTTGGAGCGGTCATAGGCCTCAAATAGAGTCCCGGATGCCAATCCAGCCGTTGGAAAGAATGCCCCTCCCGAGCGCGCTGCCTTGCTTTCTCGCCCGGGCACGCCCAATTATAGGGGTTAGCACTCTTCTTCTACGAGTGCCAAAAGGCGCTCTATCCCGAACTCACGCCAATCCCGAGAGGGAACCCCATGAAATTCAGGCCGCTACATGACCGCGTCGTCATTCGCCGTCTTGAAGGCGAAGAGAAGACGAGGGCCGGCATCATCATTCCCGACACTGCCAAGGAAAAGCCGCAGGAAGGCGAGGTCGTCGCCGTTGGTCCTGGCGCGCGCGACGAAGCCGGCAAGCTCATCCCCATCGATCTCAAAGCGGGAGATCGGGTGTTGTTCGGGAAATGGTCGGGCACAGAAGTGAAGATCGATGGCGAAGAACTCCTCATCATGAAGGAATCCGACGTTATGGGGGTGCTCCAAGGCGCCAAGGCCAGCAGGAAGGCCGCATAGGCTTG
>JAENXG010000078.1 GCA_016649675.1 Methyloceanibacter sp. | reverse complement strand
CTTTCGCCTAGGAGCGGACATGCTTGGTGTCGGCGTCGACGAGCGAGGTCAGATACATGCCCGAGCCGCTCCTGCCCTATCTCCTGCATTATCTGATTGCCTTCGCCTCCGCATAGGCCCGGGCATGCGGGTTTTGTTCACTGCCGCCCGATCCCGGAGGCCCCATGGCGGAAGACAGCTCGCTAAACCTATCGGTGAGCTCAACCGGGATGGAGCCAAGGTGACCATGTTGCATGTATGTCGCGTCCACTTGCGCCATCGCGCGGACACTCAGGGAATTTCCGTGCAAAATCAGGCATTATCGACGTGACATACAAGGCTCTGAAGTAAATGCCAGAATGGTCGCTAATGGATTGGACTTATTATGTTTTAGTGGTAGCGGAGGAGGGACTCGAACCCCCGACACGCGGATTATGATTCCGCTGCTCTAACCAGCTGAGCTACTCCGCCACTTGGCCCGATAAGGCGGATCTACTCCGCCAATTGGCTTTGCAGTCGCCGATATAGGGAGCGCCAATAATTGGTGTCAAGCAAGCGCCGGCAATGTACCAGCGCGCGGGCGACCTGCCATTTGATCCTCACCCTGATGGGCTCCGGCAACCGTGCCCTCACTTGCCGGCGCGTCGTTGCCCGCGCGGGCGCCCTGGCGCTCGCAGCCAATTGGGGCAGAAGCCCAAAGCCGGGCTCCTTGACGAAGCGGAGCATGGTGAAGAGGCCGAAGGGCCGCAGCGCGCGGCGCTCGACGAGGCGAAGGTCCTCGCAGACCAGCACCTGATCGATGTCGAACACCGGGTGCCAGCCGATGATTTCGGCAAAAGGCGCAAGCCTCCGCTCGAAGAAGCCACGCACGCCCTCTTCCTGGCTGAAATGATTGACGAGGATGACCTCGCCGCCCGCGGCGCAGACCCGTTCGAGCTCCCGCATCACACGTTCGGGTTCAGGCACCACGGTCATGACATACATGGCGACGACCGTGTCGAAGCTCTCGTCAGGAAAAGCGAGCGCGCCGGCATCCATCTCGTGCAAGCCCGCGACATTGTCGAGCCTATTACGCTCCACCCTGCCGGCTGCCTTCGCCAGCATCTCCGGCGAGAGATCGATGCCGGTGATGGTGAGATGGCCGCCATAGCACGGCAGCGACAGCCCGGTGCCGACGCCGACCTCGAGCACGCGGCCTCTTTTGCGGTTGATGATCGTGACGGCGTGCTTGCGCCCAGCTTCGGCGATCTGCCCGAAGGTGACGTCATAGACCGGTGCCCAGCGGCGATAGGCATGACGTACGGAAGCCGCGTCTATTACGGGTGCTTTGGAAGCCAACATTCCCTCTCCAATATCGTAATGCCGCTTGTAAGACGGCTAACGCGAGACGGCCGCCAACGGCTCTCCGGCTCCGCTCCCCGCGGTTGCCTGAAAGCCGTCTCTGGCCAACCATGCTTCTCCGGCAGCGGACTTGATCCATCCGCCGCCGAGAAGCCGTTCCCCGCCGCCGCTCGCGGCATAAAAGACACAAGCCTGCCCTGGCGAGACGCCGTCCTCGCCATGTGCAAGCTCCACCGTGACGCCGTCGTCCTCGAAGCTCAATCTTGCCGGCTGTAAGGGCCCGCTCGACCTGATCCTTGCGAGAATATCCTCACCCTTTAGCGCCAACGCATCCAACGGCTCGTCGCCGAGCCAGTTCACGTCGCGGAGCTTGAGGCTGCGCATGCGCAAGCACTCCTTCGGGCCGACCACGACCTCGCGGGCCGAGGCATCGAGCCTTAGCACATAGAGAGGCTCCTGCGCCGCCACGCCGATCCCCTTCCGCTGGCCGATCGTGTAGTTGATAATGCCGCCATGGCGGCCGAGCACGCGGCCATCGACATGAACGATGTTGCCCGCCTCGGCAGCACCGGGGCGCAGGCGCTCGATCACCTGGGTGTAGCGCCCGGTCGGCACGAAGCAGATGTCCTGGCTGTCGGACTTCTCGGCCACGCCGAGCCCGAACTCCCGCGCGAGCTTGCGTGTCTCATCCTTGTCGCGGATGCCCAGCGGAAAGCGCAAGAAGGCGAGCTGCTCGCGCGTGGTGGCGAACAGGAAATAGCTCTGGTCGCGCTCTTTGTCTGAAGCGCGGTAAAGCTCCCAGCCGTCGCGCCCCGGCCCGCTCCTGACATAATGGCCGGTTGCGAGCGCAGAAGCGCCGAGCCCCTCGGCCGTCTCGAGCAGATCGTGGAACTTGATCTTCTGGTTGCAGGCGACGCACGGGACCGGCGTCTCGCCCTTTAGATAGCTGTCGGCGAATGCGTCCATCACGGCCTTGGCGAAGCGCGCCTCGTAGTCGAGCACGTAATGAGGGATCTGCAGGCGATCCGCCACGCGGCGGGCGTCCTGGATATCCTGGCCCGCGCAACAGGCGCCTTTGCGGCCGACCGCCTCGCCATGATCGTAGAGCTGGAGCGTAATGCCCACGACATCGTAGCCTTCGGCCTTCAAGAGCGCCGCGACCACTGACGAGTCCACGCCGCCTGACATGGCCACGACCACGCGCGTGTCGGCCGGACGGCCAGATAGGTGAAGGCTGTTAAGCATGGGCTTCAACGATGCCAACGGGATCTAGCTCGATCGAATTACGAATGACGCCGGGGCGGCAGCCGGCAGTATAGACGGTCCGCCTCAGGGCCGCGCCGATTTCTTTCCCCGCCTCCCGGGCCGAAGATAGGGACCACCCGCCTCCTAGGCAAGGTAAGAGCCAGGGCGCCCTAGCGCCGCCCAGCCCGCCATCGCCCCGGAATCCCGCAAGTTTTGGCTATTTCCTTGCGAGTTCTTTCACCTGATGGCTTAGGCAAATCTTAAATACGGCTTGCTAGTGTCCAGATCAAGTTGGCTCATCGAGTGTAGAGAGTTGTGAGTACGATGACCGAGCATTACAGGCCGCGCGTCAGATATGTGATCGGACCCGACGGCAGTCCCCTGACCGTGGCCGATCTCCCGCCCAAGGATACCAAGCGGTGGGTGATCCGCCGTAAGGCCGAGGTCGTGGCTGCCGTGCGCGGCGGCCTGATCAGCCTCGAAGAGGCCTGCGAGCGCTATACGTTGACCGTCGACGAGTTCCTGAGCTGGCAGCGGTCAATCGACAAGCACGGCCTTCCCGGCTTGCGCGCGACCCGCATCCAGGAATATCGCGGCAGCTAAGCCTCATCCCTGTCTGGCTAATACCCATTCTGTCCTGACGCGCCAACGGGCGTGGCCTTCGGCCGGCCCGCTGCCAAGCTCCGGCGGGTCGTAATCACCTCGTCTGTGGTTTACTGGATTGCCCGGTCAGCCGGGCAATGACAGAGAGTCAAAGTCATGCGGGCCGGCGCGATCTACACTATCGGCTATGAGGGCGCGAGCATTCCGGCCTTTATTGCGGCGCTCCGCCGGGCCGGCATCGCGCTCGTGCTCGACATCCGCGCGGCGCCCGTCTCCCGCAAGAAGGGCTTCTCCAAGACCCCGCTTGCCAAGCACCTCGCTGAGGCGGGGATCAGCTACCGCCATTTGCGCGGGCTCGGCACGCCGAAGCGCGGCCGAGAGGCTGCCCGCTCAGGCGATTCTCCTGAGTTCGAGCGCATCTTCCGGGCCCATCTGGAGGAACCTGAGGCACTGCTCGATCTTGGGGAGGCCGAGACCCTCGCGAAAGAGCAGCCGATCTGCCTCCTATGCCTGGAGCGCGACCCTAAGCATTGTCACCGCCTGATCGTCGCCGACCGCATGGCGGCCAAGACCGGGCAGAAGATCGAGCATCTCTACGTGGCGCCAAGCGGGCAACAGGCGCTCTTCTGAGAAAACAGCGACGCGCCCTGAGGGACTCCTAGATAGTCGGGATCGAGATGTCGGCGTGCTCGATCTCAAGCTCCATCGATTGCTTGAGCGCCGCGATCCGCCGGTTCACCTCTCCGGCATTTCGGTACGATCGACGCCAATGATGGTTTTGTGGGTGCTTACATCAACGCGCGGCGGAGGCGGCAGGCTTGGCGGCGGGAGGCTTGGCGGCGGCAGTGACCTTGGGCATTTCCTTACTGCAATTCGTCTCCCCGCGCTTCCAGCGATCGATGTCGAACTGCATCTTGGCGGCAAGCTCGGGCGGCATACTGCGGTTCTCGCTGGTCACCACCGTGTAAGACCCTTGCTGCTTGAAATCGATGGCGTAGGTCGAGAGGCCAGCCCGTCCTAAGGCCTGCTTCTGATGGATGGTGATCTGCACTTTATCGCCGTCGGGGCTGACATCGGCGCGATAGACATGGTTCGGCAGCAGCGGCGCGTCGGCATTGAACCAGCAGCTCTTGATGCGACCGCCGAGCATCACATAGGCGTCGACCGGCTTGGAGCCTGCGATCGACACCCGGCTCGAGGCCAAGGCCGGCGCCGGAGCCGGCACGGCGCCCGTGCTTTCGTCCGACGCCTCGCTCGAGCCGCCGCCGAGCGACAGACCGCTCGGGCGCCATCCGCAGCCCACGACCAACGCGGCCGCCAAAATTAGCAGAACGCTCGAAAGCACCAACCGTGACAAGGCACCCGTCCCCCGCAAAACGTCTCGCGCTCAATCACGAAAATTCACATATTGCAGCGGTAACTCGATCGGCAGCCCTTTGATGTGCTGGATCACCGTCTGCAAGTCGTCGCGCTTCTTGCCCGAGATCCTGAGCTCGTCGCCCTGAACGGTGACCTGGACCTTGAACTTCCCGTCCTTGATTTCCTTCACGAGGCGTTTGGCCAGCTCGCGATCGATGCCCTGGCGGATCAGCGCCTTCTGCCGCACGGCCTGGCCAGCCGCCTTTTCCAACGGCTTATAGTCGATCACGCCTACGTCGATTTTGCGGCGGGCAAAGTGCCCCTGCAAAAGCTCGTGCATCTGCTTGAGCTTGAGCTCGTCGTCGGCGTGGAGCGTCATCTCGGCGCCGGCCCGCTCGATGCGCGACTGGGAGTTCTTGAAGTCGTAGCGCTGGCTCATCTCACGCGTCATGTTGGCGAGCGCATTGTCGACCTCTGCGAGATCGGTCTTAGAGACAATGTCGAAAGACGGCATCGAGACCTCCACCCGTCCGCGCGCTGTCGCGGCGATGATAGCACCAAACAGAGTTTTGCCGGACCGGGTTGCGCCCATCTCCGCCTTGGCAAGGCGCAGGCGGATCGGGGCGAATTGACCGGGAAACGGTGGCTCTTGATCAGCTTGCCACGCGATGGACCGCGACTTGGTCGAGGTCCGCTTGGGCGCTCCGGGCCTGCTCAAGCCGCAGCCGTTCCAAGTCCCGCTCCTCCAAGTGCTCGATCTTCTTCAGATCCTCGCATGCCTCGTCGAACTCGCCGCGGGCCGAAGCGAGCTTCGCCGCAAGGTCGGCGGCTGACGCCGCGAGGTTGTCGCGTCTCTGGATCGCGGCCTTGGCGAAGGTCGGATAAGCATAGTGATTGACGTCGGAGATACCGGCGCGCTCCTGCTCGATCGCGATCTGCCGGTCGAGGTCCACCGCCATATGGTTAAAATCGCCGATCATGGTCTCGATCTCGGCGACCTTGCGGCGCTTCTCCTCAACGTCGAAGCGCTTCAGGCGGATTACTGCATCGCGTGACTTCATGACTCATTACCCTCAAGCCTGGTCGGACCCCGTGCCGATAAATTCAATATTCATGCCAGCCGCCCAATCGCCCGGGCCGGGCTCGCCTGCCTGCCCCAAACAGGGCGGAAGGCCGCTTCCTTGGGCCGCTCGCTGCGCGGCTTCAGGGACGGTGCAGTCGGGGGTACGTTCCCGCCGATGTCATTGAAGTGAATCAGCAATCAACGCCTCGAAACGATCCGAACCGGTGTCAGAACTGGAGCCCCCTGCCCCTCGAAGGCGCATCATCGCTAACAGGGCTTAAGGGGCGGTAAACCATATGAATGGCATTTAACTGATGGCAGAGACCCGTCGGTGAAAGGATGGTTAGCGCTCGCCACGGGCTTAGCTTTTGTTAACTATTGGCCGTTAATTTGTTGATTCGAATTAACCAATCGTTCGTTTGCGTGGTTGCGTAAGGGTCAGGGGACAAGCCGGACTGCAAGGAGACGGGGGATTAACATGCGGGTTCTTCTGATCGAGGACGATAGCGCGACCGCCCAAAGCATCGAGCTGATGCTGCAGTCGGAAGGCTTTAACGTCTACAAGACCGACCTCGGTGAAGAGGGCGTCGACCTCGGCAAAATCTACGACTACGACATCATTCTGCTTGACTTGAACCTGCCCGACATGAGCGGGTACGAGGTGCTCAAGACTTTGCGGGTAAGCAAGGTGCAGACTCCGATCCTCATCCTGTCCGGCCTTGCCGGCATCGAGGACAAGGTGCGCGGGCTCGGCTTCGGCGCCGACGACTATATGACGAAGCCCTTCCACAAGGACGAGCTCGTCGCCCGCATCCACGCCATCGTTCGCCGGTCCAAGGGCCATGCCCAATCCGTGATCCAGACCGGGGGCTTGAAGGTTAATCTCGACACCAAGACCGTGGACGTTAACGGCCAGCGGGTGCATCTGACCGGCAAGGAATATCAGATGCTCGAGCTGCTCTCGCTCCGCAAAGGCACCACGCTGACCAAAGAGATGTTCCTGAACCACCTCTATGGCGGCATGGACGAGCCGGAGCTCAAGATCATCGACGTCTTCATCTGCAAGCTGCGCAAGAAACTCGCAGCGGCAACCGGCGGCAAGCACTATATCGAGACGGTCTGGGGCCGCGGCTACGTGCTGCGCAATCCGGAAGACGAATCCGAAGCCGCCTAGTCATATCCTTAATTCTTGCTCTTATCGTCATGGCCGGGCTTGTCCCGGCCATTCACGTTTTTAGGTCTTTGCCCAATGTCGGGCGCGACGATTAATTCGTTTACCCTATCTCGGCGACGCGCAGAGCCTTGCCGCGCCCGGCGCAGCATCGGAGTCGGAAGCCCCCTCCCCTCCCTTGAGGCGGCGAGCCTCCTCGCGCATAGAGGCCGCAGCGGCGGCGGCCGGGGTGAAGCAGAACACGCCGTGAAGGCGCTCGGGCACCGCCATGAAGTCGTTGCTCAGATGCGTGGTCGTCTCCGCCGCGCCAAGCACGAGAAAGCCGTCGCTTGCAAGCCGCGGAGCAAGCCGGGCGAAGACCGTGCGCTTGGTGACGTCGTCGAAATAGATCAGAACGTTCCGACAAAAAATCACGTCGAACACCCCGAGCGCCTGGCCGTCGTCGAGGAGATTATGCCCGCCGAACGCGACCTTGCCGCGAATGTCGGGGCTGATCTCCCAGGCGTTTCCGGCCTTGCTGAAATATTTGACGAGCAGCGAGACGGGCAGGCCGCGCTGCACCTCGAATTGGCTGTAGAGGCCTTTCCGTGCCTTGCGCAGCGCATCCTCGGCGAAATCCGTGGCCACGATCTCGATGGTCCAGCCGACAAGCTGTCTCTCCCGCTCGGCAAGCTCCATGGCCAGAGAGTAGGCCTCCTGCCCAGTCGCCGCCGCGGCGCACCAGACCCTGATGCGGCGCGAGACCTCCCGCTTCACCATCAGTTTCGGCAGCATCACGTCGATGAAGTAATGGAACGGCACCTTGTCGCGAAAGAAATAGGACTCCTGCACCGTCACGGCCTGCGCCGCGCGGTCGCGCAAATGATGGGCGTCGGGCTTCATCAAGGCGAGCGCCAGATGCGACATGGACGGGAGCGCGAACTCCTTGAGCAGGGGTCTGAGCTTTCCTTCGAGCATTCCCTGCTTGTCGTCGCCGAGATTGAGGCCGGAGCGCTCTTTCAGGATCCTGCGCAACAGACCGAATTCATGCGCCATCATGGCCGCTCACCCCGCACGAGCTTGGACGCGGCCTCGGCAATTCCGGCAGGCGGGAGCAGCGCCGCGCAGGCACCGACGGCGGCGGCGGCGCCAGGCATGCCCCAGACCACGCTCGATACCTCGTCCTGGGCAATCACGCTGCCGCCGGCATCGGCAATGGCACGCGCCCCCGCGGCCCCGTCATAGCCCATGCCGGTCAGCACGATGCCGAGCGCCGCAGGCCCGAAGGTGACGGCGACGCTTGCGAACAAGGGATCGACCGCAGGCCGGCAGAAATGTACTGGCGGCTCGCGGCCGATGCGTAGCGTTGGCGCTTGCGGGCGAACCACCGTCATATGATGGCCGCCGGGCGCCACATAGATCGTGGCGGGCTTGAGCGGCTCACCGTCAATGCCTTCCTTCGTCTCGCGTCCGGTGGCCTTCGCCAGCCGCTCGGCGAGGATCGCGGTGAACACCGGCGGCATGTGCTGCACCACGAGGACGGGAACACGAGAAAGGGCTGGTGACAGCGCGCCGAGAAGGGTCGCCAACACCTGCGGGCCACCGGTCGAGCTTCCGATCGCGATCACGCGCGGCGGCACCAAGGAGAAGGGGCGCTGCTTGAAGGCAAGCACCCCCTTCGGGACTTCGGCCAGGGCAGGATTGCCGGCGACGAGGCGAGCCTCCTGGTGCGGCGCGGGGCGCTGCGTGCGCGCCCGCCCGAGCGCCCTGATCTTGCGGATCACCTCGCTGCGGAAATCGAGTGAGATGGTGATCTCGCGATTTGAGTCGGGCTTCGGCAGATAGTCCAAGGCGCCCAGCGCCAAGGCCTTGAAGCTGATCTCCGCATTGCGCTTGGTGAGGGTGGAGACCATCAGCACGCGCACGTCCGGGCGCGCCTGCAGCAGGAGCGGCAGCGCCTCGAGCCCATCCATCACCGGCATCTCGATGTCGAGCAGGACGACATCAGGAGCGCTTTGCGCCACGTCCGCCACGGCAAGCTTGCCATTGGCATGGCGCGCCACGACTTCAAGTCCAGACTCTTCGCCGATCCAGCGCGAGACGAGGCCGCGCACGACCGCCGAATCGTCGACGATCATCACTCTGATGGGCTTCTCGCCGAGCGACGGCGCGGCCTCGGCTTGTGCCGGGGCATGCATGTCCGCCCCCTGACTAAGCATGGTCATGTCGGGCTTTAGATCAGCCCGACCTCATGAAACTTGGCTTCGATGATGTCGCGGTCGAAGGGTTTCATGATGTACTCGTTGGCCCCGGCCGAGATCGCGCGGGTGATGTGCTCGACGTCGTTCTCCGTCGTGCAGAAGATCACCTTCGGGCCGTTGCCGCCTTGCTCCTTGCGCAGCGCCACGAGAAAGGCGATGCCGTCCATCACCGGCATGTTCCAGTCGAGCAGCACCACATCGGGCATCGACATGCGGCATTGATCGAGAGCCTCGCGCCCGTTCTCGGCTTCCGACGCCGAGAAGCGCAGCTCCTCGAGGATGCGCCGGGCTACCTTGCGAATGACGGCACTGTCATCCACCACCAAGCAGTGTTTCATGCGTTCCTTCCTCCGCTTGCCGTCACCTCTGACGGCGATTAGGCAGCGACGCCGAACTGACTGAGATTCAGCACCTTGTCGACATCGAGCACGACCATGAGGCCGTGATCGAGCCGGTGGACGCCGGCGCAGACTTGTGCCCAGCGCTGATCGAGATTGACGGGATTGGCCTCGTAGCTCGAGCGCTTGAGCCGGAGCACGGCGCCGACCTGGTCGACGATGAGCCCATAAAGTTCGCCGCGCTCCTCGATGCCGACGGCGAACGGGGACCCCCCGTCGG